>CAZSBD010000001.1:0-43753 GCA_964605215.1 uncultured Oscillospiraceae bacterium
CCGGAAACCGAGTCCCAGGGCCGTGTTCAGACCTCTACGGCTACGGTTGCCGTTTTGCCTGAAGCGGAAGAAGTGGACTTTGAAATCAATCCCGCAGATTTGCAAATCGACACCTTCCGTTCTTCCGGTGCCGGCGGCCAGCACATCAACAAGACCGAGTCCGCCATCCGTATCACCCACCTGCCCACCGGCGTTGTGGTGGAGTGTCAGGATGAGCGTTCCCAGTATAAAAATAAGGATAAGGCCCTCAAAGTGCTCCGTTCCCGGCTGTATGAGGCGGAGCTGGAAAAGCAGAACGCTGCCATTGCCGCTGAGCGTAAGAGCCAGGTGGGTACCGGTGACCGTTCCGAGCGGATCCGTACCTACAACTATCCGGAAAACCGAATCTCCGACCATCGGATCAAGCTGACCCTGTACAAGCTGGATCAGTTTATGGACGGCGTCCTGGATGAGGTCATTGACGCTTTGATCACTGCGGCTCAGGCGGAAAAGCTGGCGGCTGTGGATCAGTAAAAAGCCCCTGCATATCCGTCCCCTGTCCCTCATAAGAATTATGGACAGGGAGATGATCGTTTGACTTTGACCACTATTACCCTATATGGCCTTTTCACCGGGGTGGCAGGCACGGGCCTGGGCGGTGTTCTGGGCCTGTTCTGCCGCGAAAAAAGCGCCGCTTTTTTGTCCTCGGTTTTGTCCTATGCCGCCGGAGCTATGCTGGCGGTGGTCACCTTCAGCCTGCTGCCGGAAGCCTTTTCCCAGGCTTCCCTGCCTCTGGTTCTTTGGGGGGTGGGGGCTGGTGTGGCTTTTCTCACCTTTTCCGAGAGCTTTAGCGATAAACGCCAAAAGACGGACAGCGACTGCGGCCATATGCGCCGCCTGGGACTGGTGATTGCCATCGGCATTGCCCTGCACAACCTGCCGGAAGGCCTGGCCATCGGCAGCGGTATGCAAGCCGCCCCCGGTCTGGGTTTTTCCCTGATGGTCACCATCCTCTTACACGATGTACCCGAAGGCCTTTCTATGGCCATCCCCCTGCAAAAGGGACGGATGCGGCCCCCACAGGCGGTGTGGATCTGTGTCCTTTCCGGCCTGCCCACAGGAGTGGGCGCCTTTTTGGGCGCGGCGGCCGGTTCCGTGTCTCCTTCCGTGCTGGCTTTTTGTCTCAGCCTTGCGGCGGGGGCTATGCTGTATGTGACGGCATCCGACATTCTGCCCCAGGCGCAGACCCTGTATCCCGGCCGGATTCCTGGCGCATTTATGATCCTAGGCGTAATAACTGGTATGATTATTTCTATTTGTATATAACGAGGTATCCCATGCAAACCCTATATTTAGACCCGGCAGCGGATGAAAACGCTATCCAAACTGCCGCCACCCTGCTTTTGCAGGGCGGAATCGTGGGCATTCCCACAGAGACGGTCTACGGTCTGGCAGCCAATGCTCTGGACGGTCAAGCCGTCCGGAAAATCTTCCAGGCCAAGGGCCGTCCCCAGGACAATCCCCTCATCGTCCATGTGGCGGATTTTGACCAGATCCCTTCCCTGGTTTCCTACCTGCCGGAAGGGGCGAAAAAGCTGGCCGATGCCTTTTGGCCCGGCCCTATGACCATCATTATGCCCAAGGGAGATTGTATCCCGGAGGAGGTTTCCGCTGGCCTCGACACGGTGGGCATCCGCATGCCCTCCCATCCCATAGCCCGGGCCTTGATCCGGCTGGCAGGCGTGCCGCTGGCGGCTCCCTCTGCCAATCTATCCGGCCGGCCCTCCACCACCACCGCCCAGCATGTGCTGGAGGACTTAAACGGCAAAATCGCCGCTGTGTTGGAAGGGGGCAGTTGTTCCGTAGGTGTGGAATCCACGGTCATCTCCCTGGCTACGCAGCCGCCCCGGCTGCTGCGGCCCGGCGGGATTTCCCTGGAGCAGCTCCGTTCTGTTTTGGGAGAAGTGGAAGTGGACAAGGCTCTCTATGAAAAAATTGATAACAGCGCCAAGGTTTCCGCGCCGGGCATGAAATACCGCCACTATGCCCCTAAGGCCTCTGTGACCGTATTCACCGGCAATCCGGCTCAGACTGCCCGGTGTATCGCCCGGTTTGCCCGGAAAACCAGCGGTGTTTTATGCTTTGATGAATATCAAGACGATTTTCCCCAGGCGGGAGCTGTCCTGACCTTTGGCAGTCAGGATAATGTACCCGACCAGGCTCAGCATGTTTTTGACGCCCTGCGCCATTTTGATAAAACATCGGTCACCGAAATCTACGCCCAGTGTCCGGATGACCGAGGCATGGGCCTGGCTGTGGCCAACCGGCTGAAAAAGGCGGCGGGCTTTCATGTCATCGCCCTGCCCCGGGTTTCCATCATCGGCCTGACCGGCGGCTCGGGCACGGGAAAGGGCGCCGTGGCGGCGGAATTTGCAAAACTGGGCATTCCCTCTGTGGATGCCGACGCTGTCTATCACCAGCTGCTGGTAGAAAACACAGCCATGCTGCAGGAAATCGCCCAGCGCTTTGGAACCGATATCCTGGACGGCCAAGGTATGCTTTTGCGGAAAAAGCTGGGGGCCAAGGTCTTTGGCAATCCGGCGGCTCTGAAGGAGCTGTCCGCTATGACAGATCCCTACATCTTAAAGGCCTGCTTTGCCCGCATGGACGCTTTGGCTCAACAGGGTGCCAAAACCGTCCTCTTTGATGCCCCTACTTTGTTTCAGACCGGCGGCAACCGTTACTGCGACGCGGTTTTATCTGTGCTGGCCCCGGAGGAGACCCGCATCCAGCGGATTATGAACCGGGACGAGGTTTCCCGGGAATATGCTGCCTCCCGTATTTACGCCCAGCCCAAGGACGATTGGTATCGGGAGCGGTCGGATTACATCCTGGTCAATGACGGAAATCTGGAACAGTTAAACCATTATGTGCGAAATATTTTCAAACAAATCGAAAAGGAGTAAACTCATATGACGGACAAGGAACTTTTTTACGATAAAAAAACCGGCTTTGACCGGCTGGGACAGGATGAGCAGCAGGCCATCCACTTTTACGCGGAGGGCTACAAAAGCTTCCTGGACGAAGGCAAGACCGAGCGTGACGCCGCCGCTTATATGGTGCGGGAGGCGCGGGCTCACGGCTTCCGTCCCTACAAGCGGGGCGAGGCTTTGCAGCCTGGCGACCGGATCTATAAGGTAAACCGGGAGAAGGGTCTGGTTATGGCGGTTATCGGCAAGGAGAGCCTGGCCAAAGGCGCCCAGATCACAGCGGCTCACATCGACTCCCCCCGCATTGACATCCGCACCATTCCAGTTTACGAGGATGACCACCTGGCCTTTTTTAAGACCCATTACTACGGCGGCATCAAAAAATATCAGTGGCCCACCATCCCGCTGGAGCTGCGGGGCGTGGTTTCCCGTTACACAGACAGGGGTCTGGAAAATATTGACATCCATATCGGCAACAAGCCGGAGGATCCGGTTTTCGTCATCACCGACCTGCTGCCCCACCTGGCTTCCCAGCAGATGCAAAAGCCCATGATCAAAGGCATCGAGGCGGAAAAAATGAACATCCTGGTTGGCTCTGTGCCGGATAACAGCGAGGAGGATGCCAAGGATAAGGTAAAACTAGCCGTAATGAAATTCTTAAATAATACTTATGGTATTACAGAGGAGGATTTCCTGTCTGCGGAGATCGCTGCGGTTCCCGCTTTTAACGCACGGGATATCGGCTTTGACCGGAGCATGATCGGCGCTTACGGTCACGATGACCGGGTTTGCGCTTACCCGGCAGCCACCGCCCTGTTTGACCTGGATGAGATTCCTGCCAAAACCGCCATCTGCCTGCTGGTGGATAAAGAAGAGATCGGCTCCGAGGGCGTGACCGGTATGAAGAGCCAGTTCTTCGATATGTTTATCAATGACCTGTGCCGTTCCCAGGCGGTGCTGCGGGAGGATTTCTGCGAAAATTCCACCTGCCTGTCCGCCGATGTTTCCAACGCCTATGATCCCAATTTCCCGGAGGTTTCCGACAAGCGGAACGACGCCAAGATAAACTGCGGCCTGATTATCACCAAATACACCGGCGCCCGGGGCAAGAGCGAGACCAACGACGCTTCCGCCGAGCTGATGGCCAAGATCCGCTACATGATGCGGGACATCTGCTGGCAGACCGGCCAGCTGGGCAAGGTAGATCAGGGCGGCGGCGGTACGGTGGCTATGTATATGGCAAGCCGCAACATTGAAACCGTGGACGCCGGCGTGCCGGTACTGTCCATGCATGCCCCCTTTGAGGTCATCGCCAAGCTGGATCTGTATATGGCATACCAGGGCTTCGGCGCATTCTATCGGTTTGAAAAATAGTACAAATATGAAAAAAGACCCGACCAAAAGCGGGTCTTTCTTATTTGCATTGCCGGATATGATCGCTTCCATTCTCTTTCCGGCTAGGATTTTGGGGATACCAGCCCTTTGCCACCCGCCGGGTCTGCTCCTTCAGTTCCTTAATGCTCCACAGGCAGGTGAAGCCCAGCACCCCCAAAAGACTGGAAATCAGCGGCCCTTCAAACCGGGTGGAACAAAAGATAAACACAAGACCCAGGATCAGGAAATATTTCCACACCTTATCCGTAAAATAATACTCACATTTGATAACGATGGGATGAAAAATGCCGATAATGAGAAAAGACAAAATGCCGATCAAAATTCCCTGAAAATTCATATCTCTCTCCTTGATCCATTGGATTTAAGGCGCTCTCCTCACAAAAAGGCCTTTTGTCACAAAACGACCCGAACCTTTTGATCCGGGCCGCTGTTCCTCTTTTGTAAAAAAATTTGAATTTATTTTTTGCCTTTGGCTGTGATATGCTCCACCGTCAGCGCATATACCTTGGCAGCCTTTCCGGAAGCGGCAATATACTTTTCTCCTGCTTCCTTGAAATCTGCGGAAAACTTATGAAGCAGCTTCCGGAATACCCGCAGACGCTCCTCTTCCTCTGTGACTTCCGCCACCTGACCAAAAGCAATGACGCTGCGGAATTTGGTGTTAAAGTCATCGGGGATCAGAGCTACATCCGTCACCACGCAGAAAGAAGCCTTGGCGTTAAATGCCAAATTATCCACCTTATGACCCTCTGTGGCAGAATGGAACCAGATCTTCCCCTCTCTTGCATCATATACGAAATTTACCGGCACGCCATAAGGCATTCCATCCGCATCGACGGTGGACAAAACCCCATACTCTTCTCTTGCCATAATCTCGTTCAGTTCTTCTTGAGACAACGCTTTATCTTTTCTTCTCATTTCCCGAACCATAAATTTTCCTCCTGTTCTTTGTTTTTTACACGACTTATGATACCATGAGCATAAAAGAAAACCGGCCCAAAGTAAAGAGCCAATTCCGACAAAATTTATACAGCCAATTTTAGGAGGGATTTTTATGCTATGGATTGACCGCCAATCGCCCCAGCCCCTATACCGTCAGCTTTATCAGCAGCTGCGGCAGCAGATTCTGGACGGTACCCTGCCTGCCGGCTGCGTCCTTTCCCCCACCCGGGTGCTGGCTCATTCCCTGGGAGTGAGCCGCAACACCGTGGACACCGCCTACAGCCAGCTTTGCGCGGAAGGCTATGTGGATGCCAAAGGCGGCAGCGGCTTTGTGGTACAGGCCTTGGGGGCGCCTTATCCTGTCCCGGCCATGCCGGCTCCTATCCCTCACGAACAGGGCGTGGACACTGTCATCCCTTACAACTTTCAATACGGCCGCCTGAGCCTGGCAGATTTCCCCCTTTCCTCCTGGCGCAAAGCCCTAAACCGCGCCCTCACCCAGGAGGGGTCAGAATGCCTGATGGCCTACAACGACCGGATGGGACAGCCCGGCCTGCGGCATGCCCTGTGCCGCTATCTGTTTTCCTCCCGGGGGGTACGCTGCACCCCGGAGCAGCTGATTATCACCTCCGGTACCCTATCCGCCGTCAGTCTGCTGTGCCAGCTTTTGGGGACAGGCAGCCCGGTGGCCATAGAGGATCCGGGTTATGATTCCATCCGCCATGTGCTGGAAAACCACGGCATGGCTGTACAGCCTGTGGCTGTGGAAAAGGACGGTATTTCCCTTGCCGCCTTGGCGCAGACCGAGGCAAAAGGGGTTTATCTCACGCCCTCCCATCAGTTCCCTACCGGGGCGGTGATGCCCATCGGCAAGCGGCTGCAGCTGCTCGCTCTGGCACAGGAGCATGGCTTTTATGTGCTGGAGGATGATTATGACAGTGAATTCCGCTACGACAGCGATCCCATTCCTTCCCTGCAATCCCTGGATTCCCAAGGCAGCGTCGTTTATTTGGGCACCGTATCCAAGGCCTTTGCTCCCGGCCTGCGGCTGGCTTATGCGGTGCTGCCTCCTTCCCTGCTGGATATCTGGAATACCCGCTTTACCCGCTACAACTGTCCCGTCCCCTGGACTGAGCAGACTGCCCTGGCCAGCCTGATGGAGGACGGCACATGGCAGCGCCATCTGCGCCGGGCCTGCCGGATCTATGAGAAAAAACGAAACACCATGATAGACGCCATGAAAAAATCTTTCCGAGATCGGGTTACCATCCAGGGAACAGACGCCGGTTTCCATCTTTTGGTGCAGATCCCCACAGCTCCCAGCGAAGACTGGCTCATAGACCGGGCTGCCATGTATCATGTCAAGGTTTATCCCGTCTCCCGTTACTGGGCAGATCCGGCAAATTGTCCTGCCCCTATGGTTTTGCTGGGCTTCAGCAGCCTGACGCCGGAGGAGATCCGGGAGGGAATCGCCCGGCTGGAAAAAGCGTGGTTTTCCCCGGTGGAGGAATAAATTTCTTCCCCTGTTTTCGGTTGCATTTTCTTTTTTTCCATAGTAAAATTGAACTGCTGATTTTAAAATCTTACAGGATAAGTTAAAGCTTACCCTCAGCTTGTCAATAAAAGCCTTTTGCGCGAAGCGCATATTGAGATATCAAAAAACCTGGCGTATACGTAATTTCTTTGACGCTTTCCGCTTAGAAAATCGCATCTTCTGGCTTTTTCTAAGCGCCTGGCATTCTGAAAGAGAATGTCCTTGTCGAAAAACTGTAGTTTTCCGACAGTCTCAGGGTAGGTTAAAGCCTACCCTTTTGGTTTTGTTTTTTCCCGGAAAGGAGCCTGCTTTTTGGAACAGATACGATTTCTCCCGCAAAATTTGCCGGCCTATAAAGCCTTAACCCGCGCTCTGGCGGATGGCCGCTCCCCCCTGCTGCTCACCGGTGTTTCCCCCATCCACACCGCCCATTTCGCCGCGGCTCTGTGCGCCGCCCGGCCTGTGGTTCTGCTGACGGCGGACGAGAGCGCCGCCGAGCAAATGCGCCGCTGTCTGGCCGCTTTTTTAGAGCGGGAGCCTGTCACCCTGCCCCAGCGGGAATTTGTTTTTCACAATGTGGAGGGCGTCTCCCGGCAGTATGAGCATCTGCGCATAGCGGCTTTTTCCGCCATGCAGGCCGGACAGCAGCCGGTGGTGATGTCCATCGGGGCAGCGGCTATGGCAGCCATCCCCCCGGAAATTTTGTCCCAAGCCTCCTTTACCATCCATTCGACCGATACCGTTTCTCCGGAAACCCTGATTGCGCGGCTGCAAAGCTGCGGCTACCGCCGGGCGGTGCAGGTGGAAGGCGTGGGACAATATTCCCTGCGAGGGGGGATTTTGGATATCTTTCCTCCTTGCGCCGGAGCACCCTGCCGGATTGAATTCTGGGATGATGAGATTGACTCTATGTCCCTTTTCGACATTGACAGCCAGCGACGGGGCGCGGCGGTGGAGGAACTGTTGTGCCCGCCTAACGGCGAAGTGCTGCCTGCCTTTGCCAAGGGAGGGGTTTCCGGCCTTGCCCAGCGGATTGCCGCTTTGGCTCAGGCGGGCAGCCACCCGGATCTTGCCAAAAACCTGAACCGGGATGTGGAACGGCTGCAAAACGAGGGCTTTTTCCCCGCTTTGGACAAATATCTGCCTTTGATTTATGAACATCCTGCCTGTGCCGCAGATTATTTCTCCCAGGACGCTTTGGTCATCTTCTGCGACACCCCCCGCATCCGGGAATGCGCCCAGCGGATGACGGAGCGGATCGCCCAGGATCTCCTTTCCCTGACAGAACGAGGACTGCTCCCCGGCGGGGAAACCGGCTATTTCCTGGATTTCCCGGCCTTTTCCAGCCGGCTGGCAGCTTTTTCCCTCCTGCGGGCGGATACCTTTTTAACAAAAATCGAGGAACTGCCGCCTGCCCATATAGAAGACCTGCTGTGTAAGGAGCTGGGACAGAACAGCCTGAGCGCTATGGCGGCGGAGCTGGAAGCCTACCAAAAAGACGGCTATGCTGTGGCCCTTTTGTGCGCCGGCTCTATGCGGCGGCAGGCTACCCAGGAAATGCTGGCGGAAAAGGGCATTGCCGCCCGAATCACGGATAATCTGCCCAAGCCGGGGCAGATTGCTATTTTGGAAGGCTCTCTCCCCGCCGGTTTGGAATATCCCCAGCTTCGGCTGGCTATTTTATCGGAAGGTTCTCCCCTTGCCAAGGCCAAGAAAAAAGCAACCAAGCGCCGCCGGGATAAGCGGGACACGGTGAAAAGCTTTTCCGATCTGACCCCGGGAGATATTGTGGTGCATGAGCATCACGGCATCGGCCGGTTTGTGGGCATTGAAACCATTGCCGTGGACGGCGCCAAACGGGACTTTATCAAGATCGCCTTTGCCGGTACAGACTGCCTGTATGTCCCCGCCACCGGTCTGGATCTGATCTCCAAATATATTGGCGCCGGCGGCGAGGATCGGCCCGTACGCCTGAACAAGCTGGGCGGCACGGAATGGCAGAAATCCAAGGCCAAGGCCAAAGCAGCTACCAAGGAGCTGGCCTCCAAACTCATCGCCCTGTACGCCCAGCGGCAAAAGACCATCGGCTACGCCTTCCCGGAGGACGATGTTTGGCAGCAGGAATTTGAGGCTGCTTTCCCCTATGAAGAAACCGAGGATCAGATCCGCTGTACGGAAGAGATCAAATCAGATATGATGAGCCCCCGGCCTATGGACCGGCTGCTGTGCGGCGATGTGGGCTTTGGCAAAACGGAAGTGGCCATGCGGGCTATTATGAAATGCGTGATGAGCGGCAAGCAGGCGGCCATCCTGGTGCCTACCACCGTTCTGGCCCGGCAGCATTATCTCACTGCCTGCCAGCGGTTTTTGGGTTATCCCATTCACATCGAGGTCATCAGCCGCTTCCGCTCCCAAAAGGAGGAGGGAAATATTTTCCGCCGCCTGCGCTCGGGTGACATTGACCTTTTGATCGGCACCCATAAGCTGTTTTCCAAGGCCCTTCAGTTTCATGATCTGGGCCTTCTGGTCATTGACGAGGAACAGCGCTTTGGCGTGACCCACAAAGAGAAATTAAAGGAAATATCGAAAAATGTGGATGTCCTCACCCTATCCGCTACCCCCATCCCCCGTACCTTAAATATGGCCCTGTCCGGTATCCGGGATCTTTCCATCATTGAGCAGCCGCCCCAGAACCGGCATCCTGTGCAAACCTATGTGCTGGAATATGATCTGGGTGTGATTGCCGACGCCCTGCGCCGGGAATACTACCGGGGCGGGCAAAGCTACTACCTGCATAACAACGTGGAAAGCATTGAGCGGACAGCCATGATGCTGCAAAAGGAGCTGCCCGAGGCGGTGATCCGCGTGGCTCATGGTAAAATGCCCCAGCGAGAGCTAAACCGCACCATGAACCAGATGTCTGACGGGGAAATTGACATTTTAGTCTGCACCACTATAATCGAAACCGGCATTGACATCCCCAATGCCAACACCCTGGTTGTGGAAAACGCGGACCATATGGGTCTGTCCCAGCTTCACCAGCTGCGGGGACGGGTGGGCCGTTCCGCCCGCCATGCCTTTGCTTATTTTACCTACCGCAAGGGCAAGGCTTTGTCCGAGGTCTCCCAAAAGCGGCTAAGCGCTGTGCGGGAGTTCGCGGAATTCGGCTCCGGCTTTAAAATCGCCATGCGGGATTTGGAAATCCGAGGGGCGGGCAATCTGCTTGGCCCGGAGCAATCCGGCCATCTGCTGAATATCGGTTATGATTTATACCTGAAGCTCTTGGAGGAAGCGGTTCTGGAGGAAAAGGGCGAGCAGACCGTATCCGCCACAGAATGCCAGATCGAGATCCCCATCCATGCCAACCTGCCGGAAAGCTATGTGGCTGACCCAGGCCAGCGGGTGGATCTGTATCGCCGCATTGCTCTCATCCGCTGCGGCGAGGATATGCAGGATATGCTGGATGAGATGATCGACCGTTACGGCGAACCGCCAAAATGCGCTATGGCGCTGTGCCAAATCGCCCTGCTGCGGGCTAAGGCTGCCCAAAACGGTATTTCCGAGATCAAGCAAAGCGGTCAACGGATGCTGTTTACCTTTGAACAGGGTGACTTTGCCCGCTTTGCCGCCCTGTGCGGTATGCCGGTGTACAAGGGCCGCCTGCTTCTGAATGCCAGCCAGCCGCCTTACCTTTCCCTGCGCCTGAAAAAAGACGAAACGGTGCCGGAGGTCTGCTTTACCCTGCTGGAGGCCTATCAAAACGCAGGGGAGGAAACCTGAAATTTTAGTTTCCTCTAAAAATATTGCGGCCCAGCCTGTAAAATGATATAATGGATATTAGTATTCAGGAAAAACGCTGGAGGTGTCCAACCCTTATGATTTCCCGCAAATACAACAGAAATATCTGTCTAAGACCTGACCGATATCAATATTTTTAGAAATGGAGAACGTAATATGAAGAAATTTTTATCTTTGATTCTGGCTGCTTCTATGTGCGCCGGCGTTTTGTCCGGCTGCGGCAGCCAGGTCAGCGACACCACAAACCCGGACAAGGAAGCTTCCCTGACAGTAATGACCATCAACGGCGAAGCGGTTTCCTCTGAGGAGCTGGCTGGCTTTTTGTGCTATGAAAAAAACATATACGAAAGCTATTTTGGCGCTTATATGGGCGACTCTTCCAGCTCTACTATATGGGATGACGAGACGATGCGCCAGCAGGTGGAGGACGCCGCTTATAACGAGATTTGTTACGGCTATGCCATCCAGAGCCTGGCCGAGGAACTGGGCATAGAGATGGACAAGTCCGGCAAGGATAAGATGGAGCAGATTAAGGAGCAGTATTATACCAACCTAGCCACCGAGGCCACCAGCACACAGGAGGCAAAATCCGGCGAGCAGGGCTATGTGGAATACATCAATTCTATGGGCTTCTCTCAGGATATGTTTGACAAGCTTTTGGAGAATTCCGTCCTATTGGAAAAGATTACCGATTATTATTACGGCGCCAACGGCACGGAAAAGATTACGGAGGACGCCATTCAGGATTATTACAACGACAATTACTACCATGTCAAGCACATCCTCATCAGCAACACCGATGACGACGGCAACGAGCGGGCGGACGGCGGCCTTTCCATTGCCAAGGAAGTGGTTTCCAAGCTCCAGGCCGGCGCAAGCTTTGATGACCTGATGGAACAGTACAACACCGACACCGGCGAGCCGGAGGATGGCTACACCTTCTCCGAAAACGATTCCTTTGTACAGGAATTCAAGGACGCTTCCAAGGCTCTGGAAATCAACAAATATACCGTAGAGCCAGTTCAGTCCACCTATGGCTATCATATTATTATGCGCCTGCCCCTGTCCGAGGACACCTTAAATGCTGCCACCGGCTCTGTCAGCGGCGGCAAGATCTATGATGAGATCGAGCAGTCTATGGAAGACATCGACAGCAAAATCAACGCAGCCCTGGAAAAACTGGATATTCAGAAAACCGAGGATTATGACAAGGTAAATATGACCACTTTCCACAAGTACACCCAGGTTCAAGTAGAGGGCATCCAGCTGAGCGAGGAAAGCGGCAAAACGGACACTGATGCCGAGGCAGATTCTGACACTGCCGCTGCCGGCCAGGATACCGAAAACCAAGCTTCTTCTAACGAAGAATAAACTCTCCTGCGACAAATAAAAAGCGGCCAGAACATGGCCGCTTTTTTCAACGAAGCTTTTCTGTTTTTTGCAAAGGCTCCCCTTTTGGAGAGCCTTTGCTTTTTTATCTGATCCAATGATGCCGCATTCGGAATTTAAAAATCCTTCCAGTTCTTGTGTAGGTTTTCCACGCTGGTGGCCTCTTTGCACCAAATTGTGCCTTTCAAATTATTTTTCGAGGTCCGGCAAACCAGATAGTAGTCGCTGTCCACATAGGTGCCTGCCGGGAAGCCGGAATCTGCCCGCGTGTTATCTTGCTCTAAAGGCTTGCCGCAATAAAATTCCCGAAAAGAATAAGCGGGGAATGATCAGAGTCTCTCCCACCTGCGTGCCATGGGACGCACCTGCACGGGGGCAATCCTTCATCAGGCTGATTTTCATCGCATCTGCGGATTGGTTGTTGACGGCGATCTTCCAATAGCGGAATTGTGGGTCCCAAGGCTCAATTTCATACGAACTGTAAGGGTTCAGCCGATAAGCCTTCTGGGTAACCGGCTTATCTGCGGAAACTGCACCGGCAGATATTACCATAGATGCTGCCATACATCCCAAAAGTGCTGTACACAATACTTTTCTCCAGTCGCCTGCAGCGACAGCTCCCGCGTCCGGGTAACACAAAACCTAACCCATGATCACAACCACAGGCCGGGTCAGCTATTTTATAGCATCCGATAAAAAAAGCTTTTTTCCAGAATATCCATGGAATTGTACGTAAAATTTTTATGGGATGGGTACCCTAGCGAGTCTGTTGTTCGGATCATAGCCTGTTTTCATCTGATCAATTTGGAGGCTAATCCAGCCTGTATTTTTGCCGTATTCCACGGGAATTCCTGCTAATGCCTCTTCCAGGGTGGCATTCCCCTCCAGATCCGCCAGATACTGCTGAATATATTTCAGATTGCTTGCGGTTGCCTTCCGCATTTCCGCAACGGCATCCTTCAAAAATTCCTGATCCGGCATTTTGTTGTTGGTCATCTGATCCAGGTCGGAAATCAGCTCTCTGGCATATTTGGCCGCCTCTTCCCTGGTCTCGCTTTTATTGAGAGCAATCTTATCCTGTGTTGCTTTGCTTTCCAGGGCATACAGCTGGTTGATATAAGCCTTACATTCCGCCGCCTGCTCCGCCGTCATTCTGGTGCGAAGATAAATGAACTGATGCAATTTAATCGTATCCCGTGTTCCGTCCCACCATACCTGCATATTGGAAAGCTCGCCGATATTACGCAGGGGCAAATAGGTGGTGCTGTTATAAACCAGCGGGGTGACCGGTTCGCCCTTCACGTTGCAGAAGGTTTGCTTTTCCCCGTCCAAAACCACGGAAATTTCCGAGGAAAGCTCCGCCTTGACAGGGGTTCCGTCCTTGATTCCCAACCAATCCTCGTCCTCCATACCCTCACCGGTATAAAAGCGCCGGTCGGTTGTGCCGGACAGGTTCACGGTTTTGGTCGCGCCGTCCCAGGTCACCTCCTTGCCCATCCATTCTCCCGCGGTGCGGATGGGAATATAGGTAGAGCCGTTATATTGTAGGTAAGGCGCTTGCTTTTTTTGTTCATTGAGACAGATTGCAGACCATCCCTCTACCATAACGCTCTGATTGTGGATGCTGGCATTGACCTGGGCTGCCATGGCGTTTCCAGCCAGAGGGAGGGTCATGGCCGCGGCGGCAAATATGGATATTATTTTTTTGTTCATAATCGACCTCCTGGAGCTCCGTTTGGGGACGTCCGGTTTGAGCGTCCCTTTATTTTCATTCCAATTATCGCTTTTCCCTTAATAGCTGCCTACATAAGCGATGCAAGCTGCGTAACCAGTCGAGGTAGTACCGCTGCTTGCGTAAACGGACATGGTGGCGCCGGAAGAAATTGTACATTTACCCGAGCCATATGTTTTTGCAGCATAGAAGTAAACGATGAAATCATTATCCGACACATTGATTGTCTGATAGCAATTCCGATCTGCGCTATTGGATGGCAAAGCGCCGTTTACAATGCGAACATTCAGCTTATCCAGTAAAAGAACATTAAAGAAATTAATTTCCACATAATTCCAATCTTGACCCTGGGATGCTGCCGGAACAGTACCTGCACACATTTTCGTAGCACCGCTGGATGACGGCTTGATGGTCATTGTATTGCCGCCATCAGAATTTTCGGAACGGGCAAATTGCCTTCTTTCCGCAATACCTCTTGTGACACTTGTCAGGCCTACAGTTTCCCGAGCAGCCTGGGAAGATATCTCAGACATTTCCGCATTCGTTGCGTCTTTCGGAATGGCTACCGTAAATTCCTTCTCCACTGCTGTTCCGTCTTCCTGCACGATATAAGCCGCGCCTTTGATCGTTTCCCCAGCATAAACACTCTTTGCCTGCGGCTGGTTCATGATACCCTGCAATTTCACGTTTTGTCTGGATTGTTGCATCTGTATTTTGATCCACTGCACTTGCCATTACGCCCATGCTCAGCGCCATCGTCGTTGTCAAACCATAGCAACTAATTTGTTCATCTTTTTCATTGTGTTGAACCTCCTAAAAAAATTATGTAAAATAATAGACAATACAGGAACTTCGGTCAGCACAGCTTCTGCTGTCCATTTCCTGCCGGTCCAGCCCGTACGCGGCTGCGGCCTCCAGGGACTTGTCTAATTTCCCCTTCTAAATATAGAAACGTACGAAAATGCCTTTTTATCACATTTTTTTTAAAATTTTTAAAAATTAAAAATTTTTCCTTACGCGCTGTCTTTCTCCGGTTTTTTCCGCGCAAAAAAAAGGCTCCCTTTTTTGGGGAGCCTTTCACTTGTTGATAAAATCTTTTTTCCTTATACTTCTTCCTCTTTCTCTTTCTTGGGCAAAATACCGATGACCTTACGCAGGAAGAGCACGCTCAGCGCCACCGAGGCAAGCTCCGCAATGGGGATCGCCCACCAAACCAGGGTCAGGCTGCCCAGCTTGGATAAAAGATAGGCCACAGGCACCAGCACCACCAGCTGACGGCCTACGGAAACCACCAGGCTGTAAACGCTGCGTCCCAGAGCCTGGAAGAAAGATCCTATCACAATGCAGAATCCAGCGAAAATATAGCTGATGGAGGCGATACGCAGCATGGTGCATCCCATCTCCAGCATGGAATCCGAAGCGTTGAACAGCCGGAGCAGCACATGGGGCCAAATCTGGAACACGGCACAGCCCAGAAGCATAATGGTTACGGCAAAGATCACGCAATATTTCACCGTTTTCAAAATTCTCGCCCGATTGCCTGCGCCAAAGTTAAAGGCCACAATGGGTACCATGGCATTGTTCAGACCAAAGACTGGCATCATAATAAAGCTTTGCAGCTTGAAATACACACCAAAAACCGCCACGGCAGTGGAAGTAAAGGCAATGAGGATTTTATTCATACAGAAGTTCATCACCGAACCGATGGAGATCATCAGGATGGAAGGGAAGCCGATCATCAGGATGCGCTTCATCATCACCGGATCCGGCTTGAGATTTCCTGCCTTTAAATGGATGTCATCGTTTTTCTTGTGGTTATAAGTGAGAGCCAGAAGCGCTGCTACAATCTGGCCGAACACCGTTGCAAGAGCCGCACCGGCAATGCCCATCCTGGGAGCGCCAAAAAGGCCGAAGATCAGGATGGGATCCATAATGACGTTGATAATAGCGCCGGTGGCCTGGGTGATCATGGTGTAAAAAGTACGGCCGGTGGCCTGAAGCATCCGCTCAAAGCTGAACTGGCAGAACAGGCCCACGCTGCAGAAGCAGCAAATCTGGATATAGGTGGTAGCGGCGGTCAAAATGGACTGGGAGTCCGTCTGCACCTTCAAAAACAGCCCGGTGCCGAACAGGCCAAACAGCAGGAACAGCACATAGCCGCACAGGTTGAGAATAAAACCCTGCATGGCCGCCTTATCCGCCATTTGCTGGTTTTTTTCACCCAAGGAACGAGACAGATTGGCATTCATACCAACGCCGATACCGGAAGCCACGGCAATCATCAGATTTTGCACCGGGAAGGCCATGGAAACCGCCGTCAGGGCGTCTTCGCTGATCTGGGCAACAAAAATACTGTCCACAATATTATAAAGAGCCTGCACCAGCATAGATATAATCATAGGGATGGCCATATTGCAAAGCAGCTTGCCAATGGGCATAACACCCATTTTATCTGCCTGGGAAGCGGTTTGTTGTTTTTCCATTGAAATTCCTCCTTTTCCCATTTGGCCAAAAAGAAAGGCCCTATAACAAGCCTTGGCGCTGGGGGTAATTTTTTCTTCCTTTTATTATATCATATTAAATAAATTTTTGTAGTATTTTTTATTATTTTTATACAATGCCAGAAAAGCTGCCTTTTTGTTCTATCCTTTTTGTCCAAATTGCTTTTCAGATTTTTTCAGATCCTGCATATACTAGGAAGAAGCGAATATTTGGAGGTGCTTTTATGTGCGGAATCGCCGGATATCTGGATTTTGTCCACCCGCAGACGGCGGAGATCGGAACCCGAATGCTGGAAAAGCTGACCCCCCGGGGGCCGGATGACAGCGGCATTTATCTCTCCCCCTGCGCTTGCCTTGTACATCGGCGGCTAACCATCATTGACCCGGAGGGAGGCCGGCAGCCTATGTCCCTGAAAACGGACTGCCATTACACCTTGGTGTATAACGGAGAGTTATATAATTCACAAGAATTACGAAGTGAACTGTCCGATCTGGGCCATACCTTTCAGAGCCATTCGGACACGGAGGTGCTGCTTCACGGCCTGGTAGAATGGGGCCGGGACTGCCTGCCCCGCTTAAATGGCATTTTTGCCTTCGCCCTGTGGAATGAGGAGAAAAAGACCCTGCTTCTGGCCCGGGATCCTATGGGGGTTAAGCCCCTGTTTTACAGCGTGACGCCAGGGGGCTTTGTTTTTGCTTCCGAGCTGAAGGCCATCCTCTGCCACCCGGATGTGCCGCCGGAGGTGGACGAGGAGGGGCTGAACCAGCTGTTTTTCCTGGGGCCTGCCAAAACCCCAGGCTCCGGCGTGTTTCGCCGCATTGGGGAAATCCTCCCCGGCCAGTGGGGGCAGTACGGCAAAAACGGCTTCACCGACGGCTTTTACTGGAAACTCACTGCCCGGGAGCATACCGATTCCCTGGCGGAAACCCTGGAAAAGACCCGCTTTCTCATCGAGGACGCCGGACGCCGTCAGCTGGTTTCCGATATGCCCCTATGCTGCTTCTTGTCCGGCGGCCTGGATTCCAGTATTCTTTCCATGCTGGCTGCCCGGGAATACGCCAAGGAAGGCCGCCAGCTGACCACCTTTTCCGTGGATTACCAGGACAACGACCAGTATTTCCAAAAGAGCCTGTTCCAGCCCAACAGCGACAGCGAATACATTACCATGATGGCGGAATTTTTAGGTACGGATCACCGGCAGGTCATTTTGGATAACCGGCAGCTTTTTGCCGCCTTGCCGGATGCTGTCCGCGCCCGGGATGTGCCGGGTATGGCGGATATTGATTCCTCTCTCCTGCTGTTTTGCCGGGAGATCCGGAAGGATTTTGCCGTCGCCGTTTCCGGTGAATGCGCTGACGAGCTGTTTGGCGGCTATCCTTGGTATCACCGTAGGGAAATTCTCTTTGCGGATACCTTTCCCTGGTCCCGGTCTCTGACCCTGCGGCGCAAAATTTTAAAGCCGGGACTGCTGCCCCGGGGAGAGGATTATGTCCGCCAGCAATATCTGGACACCATCGCCCTGGCCGATAAGCTGCCGGGAGAACCGGCGGAGGACAGCCGGATGCGGGAAATGTTTGTCCTGAACCTGCGCTGGTTTATGCAGACCCTGCTGGACCGCAAGGATCGGATGAGTATGGCCACCGGCCTGGAGGTGCGGGTACCCTTCTGCGATAAACGGATCACGGAATACGCCTACAATATGCCCTGGCGTTTTAAGGCTCTGGACGGCCGGGAAAAGGGCATTGTCCGCAAAGCCTTTGCCGATGATCTGCCGGAAACCATCGTCTGGCGCAAAAAAAGCCCTTATCCCAAGACCTGGAATCCCATTTATCTGGAGCTTTCCCGGTGCGCTGTGCGCAGGCTTCTCAAGGATGAAACCTCACCTCTTCTGCCCTTCTTGGATACGGCGCAAATCAATGCCCTGCTGGAGGATCCAGCCGGCATCACAGAGCCTTGGTACGGCCAGCTGATGCAGGCACCTCAGATTTTTGCCTATTTGTATCAGCTGGATCTGTGGATGCGGGAATACCAGGTGAAAATAGTATAGTTTGATTTTTTGTCCCATAGAAAAGGACCCCTTTCCGGGGTCCTTCAGCTTGTCGACAAAGTTTTTTGCGCGAAGCGCTCATTGAGATATCCAAAAAAGTTGCGGCGTGTACGTAACTTTTTTGACGCTTTTCGCTTAGAAAATCGCCCGTTTGGGCTTTTTCTAAGCGCCTGGCATTCTTGGAGAGAATGCTCTTGTCGAAAAACTGTAGTTTTTCGACAGTCTCAAGGACCCCTTTCCGGGGTCCTTCTACTTTTACATGCGGGGCAGGATGTCCTGCATCTGTTTTTACTGCTTGCTGATTACATCGCCGGGGCTGGTGGAAGAGTTGTTGGTTGCCCATTCCCTCTCCAAAGCTGCCCAATCCCGGATTGACAGTTCCTCGGTCCAGGTTTCCTCGGTCTTATCTGTGTCCCAGGTATAATCGTGAGAATTGGTGGCTTCCTGCATACCTGCGTAATACCACTTAGCGGTATTCTGGTTGTCCGGCCATGTGATCATATCCTCGTCGCTCAGAAGCTTGCCCACAACCGGCTTGCGGCCAATGGTGTTATTGACAATGGTTACAGCTTCTGCACGGGTGATGTTGTTGTTGGGACGGAAGGTGCCATCGGTATAACCATCGACCAGACCGATGTCTGCTGCCGCCTTGATATATTCCTCTGCCCAGTTGCCGTCAATATCGCTGAAGAAATTGTCCTTACCGTCATAAGTAGAATGGAAGAAACTTACAGCCATTTTGACAAATTCCGCTCTGGTGATGCTCTGATCTGGCTTGAAGGTCCCATCGGTATAGCCATTGATGATGCCCATCTTGCTCAGAGTAGAGATGGCGTGGTTGAACCAACGGTCAGCGGAGACATCGCTGTAATTGTTGGTCTGTGCCCAGTTTGCGCTCCGGCTGTCATCGGTCAGCAGGCGGAAGAAGATGGTTGCCACTTCCGCTCTGGTGATCTCCGCTTCCGGATGTACCAGACCATCGTCCCGGCCGATAATGTAAGCGTAATGGTTTACCGTATCCAGATCGGAAGGCGTGGAAGGCGTGCTGCCTCCGCCGCCACCACCGCCACCACCGCCGGTGTGGTCGGAGGAATAGGTGCGATAGTAATCCACATAGATAATGTTATTTTCCGCACCGCCTGCAGCTACTGTCAGCTGGATCGGGGTATCTACGGTGTTATTGGCATAATCCTTACCCAGATACTTATAAGTATTGCTCTTATATCCAGAGGTTGCGTCTGGCAGATAAGAGATTTCCTCTCCTGCTGCTGCGGAAATTGCGGAGCCTTGCTTAACCGTATCGGTCAGGGAACCATTGGTATAATACCGGTAAACGATCTGGTAAGCGCTTTCTTCCTTATCTGTACCGTCACCAGAAATGTCACGCTGATAAATCAGAGTGATGATATTCTGGGCCGGGTCTACAACAGTCTTGATAGACGGAGTAGAGCCATTTTCCTGATAAATATAAGAAATGCCGTTCAGGGATGCATAAATCGCAGGATCAACTGTTACTGTTTCGCCAACACCCGCTGAAATCTTATCGCCGGTTACCGTGCCGTCCAGCTCAAAGTCACCCTCTTCGGTCCACTTAGTGTAGTACTCACGGACGATCTGATAGGTTGTTGTTGCCGGCGCACCGGTAATCTCGTAAGAAACGGTAGGCTTGTTAAACGCCTCCGGGAGGCCATCATAACCATCGCTGTCTACCGGATACAGGACTGCGCTGTTGTTGGTGTACAGCCCTGCCAGCTTCTGGCTGCCATCCTCATCGTATTGGCCATAGGTACCGTTTGCCTGCTGGGGATTGGTCAGCTTGACGGTGTAGGTCAGCTGAACCGGAGCAAAATTACTTACAGGAACGTTGATATTCCAAACAAAATGCTCTGTATCCTGCTTATTACCCTCAACATAGGTCAGTGTATAAGCATAGGAACCGTCATCCAGCTTGTTGAAACCATATGTATTTGCATCCATAACCTCTGCTTTGTATTCTGTATCACCAACCTTCATAGTCAGAGCGTTGGCATCATTTATAAAATCAAAGTTATAACCGTTCTCACCATCTGTATAGCCCATATAGTCTTCAACCTTGGAACCAGCAGCCAGCAGATAATAAATATCCTTCTGAATCTGCGCAAAGCTTACTTCCTGACCGTTTGCCAGATAAGACATAAAGGAAGGACCGAACGGATAGGTGTTCATTTCTGATTCCACGCCAGAGCATACTGCATAGGTGTGATACTTTTCAGCCAATGCCTGATATGCCTGATATGATTTGTACAGCGCAATATCTACAGTAGAAGCGTACTCGTCCTTTTCGCTATAGGCAACGAAGGGCTTGTCAGCGGTAGCGTTGTCGCCGCGCTCATAGAGGCTTGCTTTTTCCGTTATCGTTTTCTCCATCAGCTCCTGGATGGATGTCAGTTCTGTTGCCCAACTTTCGGGAACATAGCCATTGCCGTGCTTTACATCCCAGCCATCGGGACCGGCCAGCATCGGTGTGTTTGGTGTATCTCCATTTGCGAAGTTCACGCCATAGTTTTCTTGCTTTTCGGTTTCGTCATCATCCCAGATATAAGTGATCCCATCGCTGACTAAAATAACATATTTACGGTCATCGGCAACCTGAGTATCAGCCTCCAGCATCTTTTTTGCTGCCAACAAACCTGCGTTCATATTGGAACCGCCAGTTTCCGGACGCTCACTCATAAATGTTGTCACAACTGTTTTGGTATCCTCTGTTAATTCTGTCAATGGCAACTGGGTCACTTCACCACGGAACTGTACTGCGCCGACTTTAATCTTAGCGTCAGTATTGTCAATCTGCTGATACAACTGACCCAGCATGTTGCTAACATCATCCTTTACCGGCTGGCTGCAGCTGGATTCATCCAGTACAAATACAAGATCAGAGGTAAGCTCTTCTTCTGCTGCTGGCAGAGACAGGGTTACCTTGGATTCGTAGTTGGAATCCAAATTGGTTGCGGTCTTGGACTTGGAAGTTGTCCAGTTCGGCCTATCCGGATCATCCGGATCTACCGGCTTTAAGCCATGGGCTGCCTTGAGGGCGATTGCCTCAGAAATCTGACCTGCACCAGTTTCTGAATCAAAATCTGTGTACTCCTCTGCATGATAAGGCTTCTGACCGTGTGCCTTCCAACGGTTATCTTTTGTATCGTCATACCAACCATCAATAGCATCTTCGCAGTCCGGCGCGCCGTCCAGCGCCCAGCCTGTGCCAACCTTGCCAAAGGTGATGGTGCCGGTGCTGGTGTTGTAAATGTCATCACCAGCGGTGCCTGCGTGGTTGTTGTAGAGAACTACGTTATTTGCGATAGCTGCGTTAGCTTTATTATAAATTCCGCCACCGTAAGATTTTGTGGTGTTTTCTGTAATAGAGCCTGCCTTCATATTTAGCTTGTATGCATTATAAATGCCGCCGTCTTTATTGTTATGGATTTCAACATGTGCGCCATTTTCAATGGTGACATCTCCATACCAATAATTTGAGCCGGAATACACCCATAAGCCAGAACCAGCGTTGCCATTCAGAATTACGTTTGCGCCAGATGCAATCGTTCCTTCGCCACCAACTGTGAGACCCGCTGCTGCATTGCTGCAGGCACTTATAGTAGAAGTACTATCTAAAGATAATTCTTTTACAAAAATACCCCAACTAGAGCCTTTGTTGTTATCCGCTTTAACTGTAGAACCATTTTCTACAGTCAGCTTACCATAGTAGCAGCCTAGACCGCCGCCATAGTCCGGATTGCCGTTTCCGGTTAAATCCACGGTAGAATAATCCTTTACTGTTACATTAATCGGATTGATCGTCATGCCGTGCCAGTCACAATCGCTGATTGTCAGTGTAGAAGCGCCGTCAATTACAATATTTCGGTTTGGTTGACCAGCATATTCCGAGTTATCTGCATAGATGCCACTTGAACGTTCCTCGTTGAATTCAGATATGTTGATTTTTGAACCATTCTGAATGTATAGATTACTCTCCTGATACAGATAAATGCCACTTGCTTTTTGGTTATGATCGCTTTTCAGTGTCATTTCCGTGCCATTGAAGGTCAAATCAGTATTAGAAATCAGATTAGCGGTAGCACCACTCTCCGAGGGATTGCTGCTAATCACCATATTGATTTTGCAATCCTTAAAAGTAAGCTTGCTTTTCACCGCACAAATACCTGCTGTTAGGAATGAAATTGTCGGCTTTGCCTCTGCATTTCCTTGAATTGTCAAGTCTTTCTCCTCGATGGATAAACCATTTGACGTGCAGTCCGCCAGCAGTTCAATGGTAGCGCCGTCTGTTGCCGCTTCCATGGCTTCGTCCAGCGTTTGATACTTTGTGCTATCAATTTGAGCCACGTATTCAGGCTGCTGCCCGCTGTCACCCGTTGGCTCCTCTGCCGCAGCGGGGAATGCCATGGCCGTTACCAGCATTGCCGCCGTCAGCAGAGTTGCCAATAGTCGTTTCTTTAACATTTTTTCTTCTCCTCATTTATTCTTTTTCGATGTTGCTTCCTACATGTATTTTTTATCTCCCTCCTTTTTCGCCTTGCCCAACGGAACAATCGTCTGCCCGGCGTTCCCTTGTTCCGCCAGGATCGTCCGATATCGCGCCTGATATCCGGCCTTACTCCTCCCGGCACAAACCGGGCATCCGCATTTCTGCGGCCCGGTTCTGGATTGAATCACCGCTTGCCAGACATGGCCCTCGGGGCACTGCCACCATACCTTTCGGTGGCTGCCCATGGTCACCATGTCCGGCGTTAGCGTCCCGTTCAGCATGGGATGCCACTGGGCAGCCACCTTTGGTTCCCGTGTTGCCAGATCATTGAAACCCGCTAATGCTTTTCGTCCCGCGCAATACGGACAGCCGGAGCCTTTTTCTGTCCTTGCCCCTACGCTGGCCGTATAGTCATGCCCAAGCGGACAGCGCCACCAGACCTTGCGGCTGCTGGACGGAGAAACCATGTCCGGGGACAAACTGCCGTTTCTTGCGGGATGCCACTGGGCGGCGATGACCGGAAAATGGGTGGCAAGGTCATTTTCTCCGGCAACAATCATTTTTCCGGCGCAAACGGGACAGCCCGCCCCGTTGCTGGCCCGGGAGACAATGGATGCTTGCCATTCGTGACCCTTGCCGCAGCGCCACCAGACTTTTCTGTGCGTCCCAGCTACAACATCTCCGGGCGTCAATTTCCCGTTTTTTGCGGGATGCCACTGGGCGGCCAGTTCGGGATGGGTTGTCGCCAAGTCGTTTTCACCAGGTAAAAGCACCCGGTTGGTACACACGGGACAGCCGCAGCCGTTGGCGCGGGATTTCACCGCAGCCTGCCACACATGGCCTTTCTCGCAAATCCACCATGCTTTATGGTGGCTGCCTATGGTCACCATGTCCGGCGTTACGCCGCCGTTTTTGGACGGATGCCACTGAGCTGCAAGATCCGGCATCTGAGAGGCGACATCATTTTCACCGGAATATGCCCGCTTTCCCGCGCAATATGGACAGCCGGAGCCGACGCCCGTGCGGGTGTAAACCGCTGCTTGCCATTCGTGGCCCTTGCCGCAGCGCCACCAGACTTTCCGCTTGCTGCCATAGGAAATGGTTTGAGGCGTCAGCGGGGCATTTTTAGTTGGATGC
Organism: uncultured Oscillospiraceae bacterium; assembly: GCA_964605215.1. GTDB lineage: Bacteria > Bacillota > Clostridia > Oscillospirales > Butyricicoccaceae > CAZSBD01. The sequence continues at coordinate 23,968 of CAZSBD010000001.1, forward strand.
CATTGTTGAAGCAAAGCGGCCTTTCCTTGTTCCACGCAGTAATCAGATAACAATATTCTCAAATATTCACCACCGCCTTTCGCTGCACGGACACTCCCAACGGCTGTCAACAGAATCAATATTCCGTATACGTTTCCCCGCCATGGCATTTGCAAACCCAAGTCTTTAGAGCCAAAAAAAAATGCGGCCTTTTACCCTTGTCAGCAGTAAAAGGCCGCAAAAAAAGAAGCCGCAAAAAAGTGATTTTCTGCGGCTGAGTTTTCACGCCCAAAATATGGGAACCATATTGCATATCAGAAGAAAATATGGTATCATTTATTTGTAATATGTAATCGCAAAGATTTATTACGCGGCTTTTTTGCGACGGAATATTGATTCCGTGTACTACGAGACAAAGCCCAAACGGTCAAGCTGTTTGATATGCTCCTTCCCGGTGGTCAACAGATAAATTCTTGTAGTTTCAATGGAAGAATGCCCCAGCACATCGGCCAGCCGCGCAATATCCTTACAGGTTTTATAAAACGCTCTGGCAAACAGGTGGCGCAGGTTGTGCGGGAACACCTTAGACGGTTCTACGTTTGCGTATTTGCATAGCCCTTTCATTTCCGCCCAAATCTGGCGGCGCGACAGGCTTTTTCCGCTTCTGGTGAGAAAAATCTCACCGGAAGCGATTTTTTGCTTTTTGGCGTATTTTTCCAGCTTGCGGCGCAGCTTGTTTGGCAGCAAGATCGTGCGGATTTTGCCCTTCAGAGAGATTTCCACCCGGCTCCGCCGCACCGCTTCCACGGTGATATATTTTACCTCGCTCACCCGGATGCCTGTAGCGCAGATGGTTTCCATTACCAGAGCCAGCCGGCTCTGTCCTCGCTCCTTGGCCTCTGCCACCAAACTGTCATACTCCTGTCTGGTCAGTTCCCTGGACTGCTCCCGGAACAGCCGCTTTTGAACCTTGAGAAATTTCACACGGCAATCCTCCCAGCCAAGAAAACGGAATAAACCGTTGAGAGCGGCTATCATGGCGTTAATCGTGGAGGAGGCGTACTGCTGAGATAAAAGGGATTCCTTCCACTGGGTAACAACCTCTTTTGTAACAGCTCTGCCCTCCAGCCATGTGAAAAAGGCCCGCACATCCCGCAGGTATTTTTCAACCGTGGCAGCGGCCTGCTCCTCCGCTTGCAGATGATGGCTGTAGGCGGCAATCTGTGCCGCTGACAATACGTGCTTAGACATAAAAAAACCTCCCAATTCAAGTAATACCAGTATTTTGTCTTGTCCAAAATATTCTATTCATAAAAAATGCTCCGCGCCGTCCTTATCCTTGGACAACGCGGGGCTGAAAAATCTGTTCCAAGTGGAAACCCCTTATTTTGCGCGGAAAACCGATCTGCCAACAAAGGGGCGCTCTTGACAGCGATGATACCGATGCCTTCCTCTCCCTTTTTTCATGTTTACTTGCCGTTACCTTTGCGATACCTCTCAAGAAGACGGAATTCCCCCTGTTTTCTTCTCCCGGATTTTGATTTTCATCGGAAAGTCAAATCGCCTGAATCCACAAAAGGATTCAGGCGATTTGTTTTATGACTCCAATATTTTAACCGATTCAAATGTCTCATCCGAAACCTGAGATTCCGTCTCTTCCTGTGCCTGGGTTTTTACCGCCTTCTCCGGCTCCTGGCCCTCCCGGGCAATGGAATCCGCAGACAGAATGCTGCCTTCCGCCGGGCTATAGGTGATAGTCACCCGGTCGCCGGTGTTGAGGATCACCGCTAAGGGATACTCTCTGGCGTTGATGGTGTAATACGCATCGCCGCCCTCCAGCCGGAAGAAGAAGAAGGTATCGCCGTTCATATTGGCAGACCGGATCTCTGTAATGGCACCGGTGACGCTCTGGCTTGCCTCAGTACCGCTGGACTTGCCTGTGCCGTCATCATCAATCAGCTTATTTTTGATGAGCATCGTATGATAATTGTCCTGGCAGTCCTCTACCGTGCTGCCAGTGGCTACAATCTGATACTGCTGTACGTTGACCATAGCATACATCTTGACCAAGCCGCCGTCATCCTTCAAAGCCATAAAATACGTGGGCTGATCGGAAATATTCAGCAGCAGGGGGAAGGTAGCGCTGTACTTATACTGCTGCACGGCGCCTTCCGCAGATTCCATAGCGGAGAACTCCTCCGCGCCGGCACAGGAATAATACTTGGATTCCTTGGTACGCTGGTTGACCAGGATGAAGCCGATATTACCCCGGTCACCGGTAATGGAGGTGACGCCGGTATACAGCCAAACATCATCGTTCTGGGCAATATAGTTATAGCCGGTGGTGGTGGCGGTACAGCCACTCTGGCCGAAAAGGGAGTTCCAAAAACCGTTGTGATATTTGCCGTAGTAGTTATACTGCTCAATCACCAGGGAAGCGGAGTTGACCCGATCCACCCAGGTGGGCACGTCAGCCACATCGTAATACTGGCTTTCGCCGGTGACCGCGTTTAAAATCACGGCTCCCTTGACATCCGCGCCGCCGAACAGGCCGATGGTCTTATCAATTACAGAGGCCACCCAATAGGGGGTTCCGTTCTCAAAATTCACATCGTTGAACATTTTGGTCGGATAATGCAGGCGGAGGTAACGGTTCAGATCCCGGTTCAGGTATTCTGAAGGGGAAATGCGGATGCCCTGATCCAGACGGGCTACCTTGACGTCCTGGGTCACCATATCCACAATCATATAGGCGGGAATGCCTTCCCTCTGGTTGGCAAACCACTTAAAAATATTGCCGTAATTCAAGTACGTCACCCGCACCGGCTTGCCCTTATAGTTGATCTGAGCGGTGGAGGTGCTGACGGTGAACTGGGAAACCAGATCGGAAAGCTCGCCCAGCTTTCGGTTGGTCAGCTTGTTGGCGGAATCCTCGTCCAGCATGGGGATCTGGTCAAAGGAAATTTCCGCCACTTCCTCTGTAAAATCTCCCGTCTCCGTTTTCAGCAGGGAGGAATACGCCTGGGTGCGAAAGATCACCAAGCCGGATACCACGCCGATAGCCACCACAATCACCATAGCGATCAGGATGAAAAAGGGAACTCGCAGATTTTTTTTCGTATAAGCCAGATATTCCCCTGGGGTCTCCGCCCGGAAGCCGTTTAACACGATCCTGCTCACGCTGTAAACCAGGCACAGCCAGAACAGGAACCAGTAGGTTTCCGGCGCATGAATATTGATGGGGGGAATTTCCACATAAAAATAAATGGCGCCAAAAATCAGGGTAATCAGCAGGCTTTTTATCAGCCGGCTGGCCGGTGTGCCCTTGGGAGGCTTTGACTCTCTTTTGGGCCGGGGAGAACCGCCGGAGCTTTGACCGCCGCCAAAGGGATTTTGCCCTCCGTCAAAAGCTCCCTGACCGAAACCGCCTTGGCCAAAGCCGCCCATATTGCCCATAGGATTAAAAAACATTTGTAGGATTTTCTGAAATGACATAGATTTCTCCTTTTTGTTCCAAGCACTGTTTGATGCCCCCGATGGGGCCAGGCCCCCAGCGCTGTAGAGCTTCTGTCCATTTATTATAGCAACATCCCAAATAAAATACAAGGCGGGAAGGCCGCCAGCACAGGGAATCCAGATTTTGGATATCTTTTTTATTTCTCTCCGCCAGCTTATGAGAAGGAGTTATAAATTTCCATCTCTCTCATACAATGGAATAGTACCATTTTTAGGAGGAATTTTATGGCTGATCAAGAATACGGCTTTCTTAAGGTCTTTGTCACCACCGCCAGCGGCACCATTCCCCTGCCCGGCGCCGCCGTTGCAATATCCCGGCAGGAAAACGGACAGACCATCCTGCTTCATACCGCCCGTACGGACGCAAGCGGCCAAACGCCCATCTTTTCCCTGCCTGCGCCGCCTTTGGCTTATTCCGAATCTCCGGGGAATCCCACCCCCTTCCAGATGTATTTGGTGGAGACCACCCTAGACGGTTATGTGCCGGTTGCCAAGTATCAGGTTCCGGTTTATGCCCAAACCCAGGCCATTCTGCCGATTGCTATGATCCCCACCGGCATTGATGGCCAGCCCCCGATCTTTATCTCCTCTGCCGGCAATGAGCCAAATCTATAAAGGAGGTTTGTTATGCCCGAAGTCCTAACCCCTATCATTCCCAACAATATCACCGTCCATTTGGGGCCTCCTGCATCCAATGCCCGAAACGTGACGGTACCTTTTGTGGATTATCTCAAAAACGTGGCCTCCAGCGAAATCTATCCCACCTGGCCGGAAAGCGCCCTGCGTGCCAATATCTATGCCCAGATCTCCTTTGCCCTCAACCGGATCTATACGGAATGGTATCCCAGCCGGGGCTATAATTTTGACATCACCAATTCCACCGCCTACGACCAGTCTTTTGTGGAAGGCCGGGATTTTTTTGAGTCAGTCAGTCAAATCGTAGATGATATTTTTAACAATTACCTGGCTCGCCCCGGCGCGATCGAGCCGCTTTTTGCCCAATACTGCAACGGCACGACCGTCACCTGTGACGGCCTGTCTCAATGGGGCACAGTACCCCTGGCTCAGCAGGGGCTCACCCCTTATCAGATCCTGACCACCTACTACGGCAATGACCTGAACATCATCCGCAACGCCCCTCAGGGGGAAAACATCCCCTCCTATCCGGGCACGCCTTTACGCCTGGGCGCTACCGGCAACAACGTCCAGCGGATTCAGCGGCAGCTGAACCGGATTTCCACCAATTACCCGGCCATTGATAAGATCTATCCGGAAAGCGGCGTTTATGACCTGAATACCGAGACCTCTGTCCGGCAATTTCAAGAGATCTTCAGTCTGGAGCCGGACGGCATTGTGGGCAAGGGTACCTGGTATCAGCTCATCCGCATTTTCAACGCCGTCAAGCATCTTTCCGAGCTGGACAGTGAAGGGCTGACCATGAACGAGGTTTCTTTTCAATATTCAGAAACCCTGCGGCTGGGCAATTCCGGCCTGGCCACGGAAAGCCTGCAATATTTTCTGCGGGTGCTTCGTCAGTATTATCCGGAGATTCCGGAGGTTACCATGGACGGCTATTTTGGGGAGCAGACCCGTCAGGCTGTGCTGGCTGCCCAGCGGCTGTTTGGCCTGCCTCAGGACGGCATTGTAGGCCCGGTGACCTGGAATGCCCTTTTGAACGCCTACCAGAATCTGATCGATTCCCAGATCCTGGTCTTATCCCCCAGCGGCGCGCCCCTTTATCAGGGCCGGCCTTTGGTGCTTGGCATAAGCGGCGATGATGTTCGGATGCTGCAGACCTATTTGCAGGAAATCAGCCGCAGCTATCCCTCCATTCCCTCTGTCCCGGTAACCGGCTATTACGGAGAACAGACCCGGGCGGCTGTCATCGCCTTTCAGGAGCTTTTCGGGCCGGAGGTGACCGGCTCTGTAGGCCCGGTGACCTGGGACGCCATCGCCAGCCTGTATGTTGAACTGAAGGACAGCAGCCGGACTTCCCAGGGTCAATATCCCGGCTATCCCATTGGAGGAGGAGAGGAATGAGATATACCCATGAACAGCAGCGGGAGCATACCCGTCAGTTTCAGCGCTTTTTGCGCACCATTCATCAATACACCGGGGATATCCCCAATGTAGACGCCAACGGCGTCTTTTCCCAGCAGCTGGGCGAGGTCATCGCCATTTATCAGCAAAAACGGGGGCTGCCTGTCACCGGCCTGGGAGACCGGGAAACCTGGCATACCGCTTATGAAGAGCAGCAGAATCTTTTGGAGCTTTTCAGCACAGCCACCGCCATCCATATCTTTCCCAGTCTGAATTTTACCCTGCACCTGGGCAGCACCGGCGGCATCGTTTACATCATCCAGGCTATGCTCAACGCTTTGACCCCCCATTTTGATAATCTGGAGCCTGTGCCCTACACCGGTCTTTTAGACGGCGCCACTGCCGAACAAATCCGTCTGCTTCAGCGCACCGCCGCTTATCCGGAAACCGGAGAAGTGGATAAGCGGACCTGGAATCTGCTGGCCTCTATGTTCAACAGCTACGCCGCCCGCCGGCCTACAGAATTTCCCGGTTGATTTTCCGTGAGAAAGAGCTGGAATTTTCTTGCTTCCCCCGTTATTTTACGGTATAATAAGAACTAACCATGTGATTCTTATGACCTGTCGGAGGAAGTCTATGAAACGATTTGGCGTTCTTTTTTTGTCTGCCTCTTTGGCTGTAACCATGACCGCATGCGGCTCCCCGCCGTCTACCAATTCTTCTAACGTCCCAGATGCCTACACTTCTTCCCATGTAAGCTCCGGGGAGGATTCTTCTGCCACTCCCTTTCCTGGCTCCCAGGCCAAAACAGAGACCCTGTATGCCAAGCTGGTGGAGCAGGTAGAGATGGGCAATTATTACGCCGCTTCCCATACCTATCAGTCTGGCGGCTCCGCCTTGGCTGAATATCAGGACGCTGCCGCTTATGACCAGTACGCCCGTGCCCTTTTCCTGTATCATAGCAAGGAAAGCAGCTGCTTAGGCCAGCCATATTTTTTGCTTGACCAGATCCCGGCGGATTTCCTTTCCACCGCCCAAGTGAAGGAAGAAATCCAAGCCCTGGTATCCCCCTACGAGGGTGTCTATACCATGTCTCAAAACGGGGTCCGCTACCGCATCAGCATTCATAACGGTCTGCTTTCCTTTGAGGTGATGACCAGTTCCTCGGGAAATCTGGGGAATTATCAGAGCCAGCTGATCCAAATAGAAGATGGGAGCGACCCTGTGATGTACAGCACCAACTTGAATTACACCGGCCGGTCTGATCTAAATTATCGGCTGCGCTTGGAAGCGGAGGGTCAAAGCCTGGTGGTCGAAAACGCGGAGGACAGTCCTTTTGATGTGTTTGTGGGAACCTATGAAAAAATCTCAGACACCGCTTTGGACAGCAGAAAATAAGACAGAAACCTCTTTTCCTGTGGGAAAAGAGGTTTCTTTTCTTTTGATCTTTTACTTAATGATTTCCAGACCGCCCATATAAGGCCGCAGAGCCTCGGGAATGGTAACGGTACCGTCTTCATTCTGGTAGTTTTCCAGAATGGCGGCAACGGTTCTGCCCACAGCCACGCCGGAACCGTTTAAGGTATGAGCATACCGGGGCTTGCCCTTCGCATCACGGCAACGGATGTTGGCTCTTCTTGCCTGGTAATCCAGGAAGTTGGAGCAGGAAGAAATCTCTACATACCGGTTATAGGAAGGCATCCAAACCTCGATATCATAGGTACAGGAAGAAGAGAAACCGATATCGCCGGTGGTCAGGCAAACCACCCGGTAGGGCAGGCCCAGGCCTTGCAGAACCCGCTCTGCCTCGGCAGTCAGATTTTCCAGCTGATTCCAGCTATCCTCGGGAGCGGTAAAGTTGACCAGCTCTACTTTGTTAAACTGATGCTGACGAATCAGGCCACGGGCGTCACGGCCGGCAGCGCCAGCCTCCCGGCGGAAGCATGCGGAGTAAGCGGCATAGCGGATGGGCAGCTCCTCAGCAGGGAGGATATCATCCCGGTACATATTGGTAACCGGCACTTCCGCAGTGGGGATCAGGAACAGATCCTTGTCCTCGCCGTCTTCCCGACCGCCTAAATTATACATCTGATCCCGGAACTTGGGCAGCTGTCCGGTACCGGTCATAGAAGCCTCATTGGCGATGAAAGGAGGCAGGATCTCGGTATAGCCGTTAGCGGTGTGGGTATCCAGAAAATAGCTGATAATCGCTCTTTCCAGGCGGGCGCCCAGACCCTTGTAGAAATGGAACCGGGAACCGGTTACCTTGCCGGCAACCTCCGGCAGCAGGATCCCCAGATCCTTACCAATGTCCCAATGCGCCTTAGGCTCGTAAGCAAAGTTTTTGGGCTCGCCGATGCGGCGCATTTCTACGCTTTCATTTTCCGCGCCCTCTGGCACCTTGTCCGCCGGTACGTTGGGAACCAGCAGCAGGGTTTCCTTGAGCTGTGCCTCTACCTGAGCCTGCTGGGCGTCCAGAGCCTTGACCTCCTCCGCGATCTGCTTCATTTCCGCCAAAGTCTCTGTTACATCCTCCCCTGCCTTTTTCTTGGCGGGAATGGACTTGGAAACCTTATTCTGCAGAGCCTTCTTCTGCTCTACAATGCCGATGATCTCTTTTCTCTTGTCATCCAGAGCCAAAATCTCATCAATTTCCTCATCGTAGGATTTACCTCGCATAGCCAGTCTTTCCTTGCACTTTGCTGTGTTTTCCCGAATAAATCTAACGTCTAACATATGATACTCCTCTTTCCGTTAATTTTCTGTTTGTTCAGCATTTTCCCCAGCTACCGCCTGGCGGATGGTCTGATATTCATCCCAAGCAACGCCGGTAAGCACGCCCTTCTCCCGATCCTGGAGTTGATTGCCGTAAGCGGTCTCCATCTGATCTATGATCTGCCGGCAGGATTCCCACTGGTCTTTCTGATAATTCTTTTCCAGCCGCCAGAGATAATCCAAAGCCTGGTTTTTTTCATCCAGAATCTTGCGGGCATCTGCCGCTGTCTGATCCTTTTCCACGCCGAAGATCTTATTATATTCCTCAATGGTTTTCTGCTGATCTGCAACCAAAGCCTGCAGCTTTTCCGCCTTGGCCTTGGCGCCTTGGGCCGCAGTGGTCTGCTCCGTGAGCTGAGAGTTCAGCCGGTTGGCCTTAACCTGGGTCACATAGGACATACCAATGAGCACCAGGGCGATAGAAAACAGGGCGATGATATAAAAGGTTAAAAACCGCCGGCCCTGCTTTTGAGCCTGGGTTTTGTCCGGTTCAGACTGAGTGTTTGCCGGCTCTGCCGGTTCGTTTTTTTCCCCCTGGGGATTTTGGCTTTCCCGCGCCGGCTCCGGTGAAGGCGGATGCCCCTTAATCTCTTTTTCCTCGGGAAGCTTTTTTTCTTCGTTCAAGCTTTTGCCTCCTTTATAGATTGAGTTTTTTCAGGCTCTGAAGCAGACGCTCCAGATCCTCGCCGCTATAAAATTCCAGGGAAAGCTGCCCCTTATCCCCATTTCTATGCAGGGTGACCTTGCGGCCCAGAGCGCTTTCCAGCTGTGCAGCGGCCTGCAAAGCCGCTTGGAAAAGGGTGTTCTCCTCTTCCCCTTTGGCTTGTTTTTTCATTCGCTTGATATAGCTTTCCGCCTGACGCACGGACATTTGCTTTTGGATCACCGCCTGGGCAGCCTCTGCCTGCCGCTCTCCTGCCGCCAAAATCGCCCGGGCGTGGCCGCCGGAAAGCTTGCCTTCCCGAACCAGCTTGCCAACCTCCGGGGTAAGACCCAAAAGCCGCAGGGAATTGGCCACGGCAGAACGGGATTTTCCCATCCGCTCCGCCACCTCCTCCTGGGTCAGGCCGTATTCCTGCATCAAGACGTGATAGCCTTCTGCTTCCTCCATCGGGTTCAGATCCTGCCGCTGCAGGTTTTCGATGAGGGCCATTTCCATGGTAGTCTTGGCATCCGCCCGAACCACCTTGGCGGGAATGGTCAGCAGGCCAATGTTGCGGGCAGCCCGCCACCGCCGCTCACCAGCGATGATCTGGTAATAGCCTTCTTCCTCAACCGGGCGCACGGTAATGGGGGTGATAACCCCATGCTGGCGAATGCTCTCCTCCAGCTCCCGAAGAGCGGCTTCCTCAAAATTTTTACGGGGCTGCTGCCGGTTTGGCTCAATTTTCACCAGTTCCAGATCATGCAGCCCTTCCTTTAAAGACGGCTTTTCCGTAAAATCCTCCCCCAACAAGGAGGAAAGACCCTTACCCAAACCGCTGTTTTTTCGATTTGCCATAGTATTCCCCTTTTCTTTGCATTCCATCAAACCCGGCTGTTGGCCTGTAAAAATTCATCGGCCAAGGCGGAGTAGGCCTCCGCACCCCGGCAGTACCGGTCATAAGCGTTGATGGGCTTGCCATGGCTGGGTGCTTCGGAAAGCCGCACGTTTCGAGGCACCACGGTGCTGTAAACCTTGCGGCCAAAGTGCTTTTTTACCTCTTCCACTACCTGAACGGAAAGATTGGTTCTGCCGTCAAACATAGTTAAAAGCACACCCTCCAAGCGAATTTTCGGGTTAAGAGCCTTCTGCACGGTGCGCACCGTACTCATCAGCTGGCTCAAGCCCTCCAGGGCATAGTATTCGCATTGCAGCGGCACAATAAAGCTGTCCGCAGCGCATAAGCAGTTGACCGTCAGCAGTCCCAGAGAGGGGGGGCAGTCGATCAAAATATAGTCATAATCCTCGCCAACCTGCTCCAGCACGGTTCTTAAACGATATTCCCTCCGATCCATGCCGATCAGGTCCAGCTCCGCTCCTGCCAGATTGACATTGGAGCCAATCAGGTCAATCCACTTGGTATGTATAATGGCCTCTTTGGTTTTCAGGCTGTTGTCTACCAGCAGATCATAAATAGAAATTTCCAGACCGCGGGGATCAACGCCAAAGCCGGAGGTCGCATTTCCCTGCGGATCGAAATCGCACAGCAGGATCTTTTTATTTCTTTCGCTGAGAGCCGCCGCCAGATTAACCGCTGTGGTGGTTTTGCCGACGCCGCCCTTTTGATTTGCAAAAGCAATGATTTTTGCCATAATTTCCTCCGATCCTTTGATTTTTCGACTTCTCCTATTATAGCACTTCTTCTTGATTTTTCAATCACTTTGTGAGATTTTGTTTCACGTGAAACAAAAAGCCCCTTCGGCTTTTTGCCAAAAGGGGCTAAAACTGTCTATGTGTTTCACGTGAAACATTTATTGCTTTGCATTGGGAATCATGATTTTAATCAGCAGGTCGTTTTGCTGCTCCTCCCGCTCAATTTTAGCGTCCACGCCAGATTCCTGCATCAGACCCACCGCCTTGTCCACCGTGTTCAGGAAAAACCGGACATCCTTAATCAGCTTCATCACTTCCCGCTTTGGCGCTGTTTTTTTCGCCAGCAGACGTTCTATGTATTGTTCGCTGTTGTGCACATTTAAATGATACCGGATGATGTGTTCTGTAGCCTGTATGCGTTCCTCTTCTTCTTCCAAGCGTAGAATGCAGCGGGCATGGCGTTCCGTCAGCCCGTTCTCTCGAATCAGCTGCATAATTTGGGGGGAAAGCCTGAGCAGGCGCAGCTTGTTGGCCACGGCAGATTGGGTCTTGCCTACCCGTTTGGCCGCTTCCTCTTGGGTCAAGCCATAGGTCTCGATCAAACGTCGGTAACCGCAGGCCTCCTCGAAAAAGTCCAGATCCTTGCGCTGCAGATTTTCCACCAAGGCAATGGCGGAGGAATCCTCCTCATCCGCCGTCATAACAATGCAGGGAACCTCTGTCATCCCTGCCTGGCGGGCTGCCCGCAGCCGCCGCTCTCCGGCGATTAACTCGTAACCGTTTTCATCCCGGCGTACAGTCAGCGGATTCAAGATGCCATACTGGGCAATGCTTTCACTGAGCTCATCAATGGCGCTCTGCTCAAAGTATTTCCGGGGCTGAGCCGGATTTCTGCGAATCTGGTTAATTCGAATTTTTTTCAAGGTTCGATTTTCCATCATATTTTTCAGAAACATAGTCTCTTGTCCCCTCCCCGGATGTCCGTTATTTTCCTTACAGTTAAAGTTTACCATTTTATTCCAAAAAGTAAATACTTTTTTGTAGCCATTTTGTAACTTATGTTTCCTAAATCCTCGCATTTTTTTTATTTTCCCTGATTTTTCGGCACAATCTGCCTTATTTTGAGACAAAGATCTTTTCGACAAAAAAAATGACTTCCCCTTTGGAGGAAGCCACCTTTTTTCTTATTTTTCCCTTTTCTTTTCCTGCGAGCCGCCCAGCGGTTCTTTGGAAATTTTATCAAACCGGCGGGGATACGCCGCCGGGGTAGATTTTACCTTGTCGATGACAATCACCCGATGGGTAATATCCGTAAAGGGAATGGGATAGTCCACCATCCGACTCACCTGACCGCCCAGGATATGGATTGCCTTTTTTGCCTGCTCCAGCTCCTCATCGCTGCCTGTGCTCTTCATAGACAGAAACTGCCCTCCTACCTTGACGAAAGGCAGGCACAGTTCGCACAGGACAGGCAGCTGGGCTACAGCCCGGCTGACCGCATAATCATAGCTTTCCCGTTCCTTTTTGGCCTGTTCCTCCGCCCGGGCATGAATGGCCTGTATGCGGGTCAGCTTTTCCTCTTCCACAAAGCCTTGCAAAAACCGAATCCGCTTGCCCAGGCTGTCCAGCAGGGTAATATCCAGCTCAGGCCGCAGCAGCTTTAAGGGAATGCCGGGAAATCCGGCGCCGGTGCCGATATCAATGAGCCGCTTTTCCCCCGGCGCCAGCAGCTTTGTCAAATAGGCGCAGTCCAAAAAATGCTTGGTCACCACTTCCTCCGGCTCCCGGATGGCGGTAAGATTCATCACCTTATTTTGTTCCAGCAAATAAACGCCAAAACGGAGCAGCTGATTCAGCCCCGGTTCTTCCGACGCAATGCCCATTTCCGTTAAGCCTGCCTGCAATAATTTTTTCGGAGTCATGATTTTTCTCCTTCCGCATAGATCATCAAAGCGGTGATATCTGCCGGGCTGACGCCAGAAATTCGGGACGCCTGACCAAAGTTTACCGGCCGCACCTGATTGAGCTTCTGCCGAGCCTCCAGCCGCAGGGAGGGGATGCGGTCATAGTCGATATGTTCCGGCAAAAGCTTGCTTTCCAGCCGCCGGAACTGCTTCACATCCTCCATCTGCCGCTTGATATAGCCGGCATATTTAATGGAGATTTCCACCTGCTCCCGGATATCCAAAGGCAGCGCAGGCCGCTCCGGATCAAAGGGCGCCAGCCCCTCATAGCTAAGCTCAGGCCGACGAATCAGCTCGGAAAGCTTGGCCCCGTTTTTCAAGGGAGCGCTGCCGCAGCTTTCCAGATAAGCCTGTACTTCTGGCCTGGGGCCTACCGTGACCTTTTCCAGCCGGGCAATCTCCGCCTCTACCTGGCGGTATTTCTGCTCTACCCGATCGCAGCGCTCCTTGGTGTTCAGCCCTACCCGATAGCCAATGGGTACCAGCCGGATATCCGCATTGTCCTGCCGCAAAAGCAGGCGGTATTCCGACCGGGAGGTCATCATCCGGTACGGCTCATTGGTACCCTTGGTAATCAGATCATCCACCAGGGTGCCGATATAGCCGTCCGCCCGGTCCAGGATCATAGGCTCCCGGCCTAAAATCTTAAGAGCGGCGTTAATACCTGCTACCAGACCCTGAGCCGCCGCTTCCTCATAGCCGGAGGAACCGCAGAACTGACCTGCGCCGTACAGGCCGCTGATCTTCTTGGTCTCCAAAGTCGCTTTCAGCTCCAAAGGATCCATACAATCGTATTCAATGGCATAGGCGGGGCGCATCACCTCCGCCTCCTCCAGACCCAAAACAGAGTGGAGCATCTTTTCCTGGACATCCTCCGGCATAGAGCTGGAAAAGCCTTGAATGTACATCTCTTCCGTGTCCAGACCCATGGGTTCGACAAACAGCTGATGCCGTTTTTTATCTGCAAAACGAACGACCTTATCCTCAATGGAGGGACAGTACCGGGGGCCGATCCCTTCTATTTTGCCGGAATAAATAGGTGAACGATCCAGATTTTCCCGGATGATCTCATGGGTGCGCTCTGTGGTATAGGTCAGGTGGCAGACCGCCACGTTTTTCGGCTTTTCCCTGGTTTCAAAAGAAAAAGGAATGATATCCTCGTCCCCCTCCTGCAGCTCCATCCCTTCAAAATGAATGCTGCGCCGGTTAACCCGGGCAGGGGTGCCGGTCTTAAAGCGCATCAGCTTAAGACCCAGCCCCTTGAGGCATTCCGTCAGCCCCAGGGCGGCAAACATACCGTCCGGCCCGCCCTCATAAAAATGCTCGCCGATGATGATCCGCCCATGGAGATAGGTGCCGGAGCAAATAATCGCGGCCTTGACCGGATAAACCGCCTCCATTTTGGTCACCACAGCGGTGACCCGGCCTTCTTCCGTCCGAATTTCCGTGATCTCCGCCTGCTTCAAATATAAATTTTCCTGTTTTTCCAAAGCATGCTTCATATAGCTGCGATAAGCGATCCGGTCCGCCTGCGCCCGCAGGGAATGGACTGCCGGCCCTTTGCCCCGGTTTAACAGCCGGTACTGAATGCATGCCGCGTCTGCCGCCTTCGCCATCTCGCCGCCCAAGGCGTCAATTTCCCGCACCAAATGGCCCTTGGCTGTGCCGCCAATGGCCGGATTGCAGGGCATGTTGCCCACAGCGTCCAGGTTGATGGTAAAGCACAGGGTGCGAAGCCCCAGCCGGGCACAGGAAAGCGCCGCCTCGATCCCGGCATGGCCCGCGCCGATAACAGCCACATCGTAGGTTCCTGCCTGATATTCCAAAGGATCCCCTCCTGAAATTTCGTCGTTTTTTTGCAGATTTTTCCCTTGCTTTTTCCCCAGTTTTCCCCATAGTTTTCCCCTAGTTGTGGAAAACTTTGTGGATAATGTGGATAACCTTTTTACGTAATCCTGTAACTATGGAATTTCCAAGGGTTATATCCCCTATTACATGATACAAATCGTATATTCACAAATTTTGTTTGTTATAAAATCCAAGGCGCGCCGATTTGACGCGCCTGTTTTTCTGCCGATATCTACTAGATGTAAAATTTCTTTTATTTACCCACACAGAAGGTAGAAAAAATCTTATCCACAATATCATCTGTGACAGACTGGCCGGTGATCTCGCCCAGAGCCGCGATAGCGCCTTCCGCGTCCATAACCACAGCGTCCGGGGTCAGGCCGCTTTCCGCCGCGAAGAAGGATTCCTCGCACCGCTCCGCCGCCCGAGCCAAAGCCGCCGCCTGCCGGGCGTTGGTAATCAGCTCACCGTCACACTGGAGATTCGCCACGCCGATCACCTCTTCGATGGTTTGCATCAGCCGGGGAATGCCTTCCCCGGTCTTGACGCTGACCTCCACCGTGTGAGCAAAATGACTCTTGATGTAATCCACATCCATCCTGCATTCCAAATCCTCTTTATTGATGACGGCGATGGAGCGCTTGCTCCCCGCCCGGGCGATCACCATCAGATCCTCATCCGTAACCTTCGTGGATCTGTCAAACACACACAGCACCAGAGCCGCCTCGTTGGCTCGCTCCATGGCCTTCTGGATGCCGATCTTTTCCACCGGATCCTCGGTTTCCCGCAGACCTGCCGTGTCAGCAATTCGCAGAACCACTGGCCCTACCTGGATGCATTCCTCCACAATATCCCGGGTAGTTCCGGGGATATCCGTCACAATGGCCCGTTCAAAGCCGGCCATCGCATTTAAGATGGAGGACTTGCCCGCGTTGGGCTTGCCCAAAATGGTACAGGTAATCCCTTCCCGAAGTATCCGGCCCTTTTCGTAGCTTTCCGCCATGGCGTACAGTTCGCCGGTGGCGTTATGCAAAACCTCCTGAGCCTGCTCAAAAAGCGATTCATCAATCTCCTCGTCGGGAAAATCCACAACAGCGTAAAAGTTGGCCACAATAGCCACAATTTCATCCCGGATCTTCTGCACTTTTTTACCCACAGCGCCCCGCACCTGAGCGGCGGCGTTTTCCACCGCCTGGGCGGTCTGGGCGCAGATCAAATCGCCCACTGCTTCCGCCTCGGAAAGATCCAGTTTGCCGTTTAAAAAGGCTCGCTTTGTATATTCTCCCGGGCCGGCAGGCTGGGCGCCCTGGGCATATAATGCCGCAAGGCCCTGCCGCAGGATTTCCAAAGAGCCGTGACAATGCAGCTCTGCACAATCCTCCCCGGTATAGCTATGGGGTCCCGGCATGATCACCGCCAAACAGCTGTCAATGATCTTGCCCCCCTCATTTTTTAAATTTCCATAAACCAATTCTCGTTCAGCACACTGGCTGAGTTTTTTGCCGTTTGCAGGGGAAAACACCGCTTCTGCAATCCGGATCGCCTCATCACCGGACAACCGGAGAATCCCCACTGGCCCGGAAACGGGCGCCGTGGCAATCGCAGCAATCGTTTTCACTTAGAACTCCTTTTTATCTCTGTTCTTACTCGTCACGGAATAAGGCGGCGGCTCCCGTTCCGCCGCCTCTCAGCAGTTTAGTTTTCATCTTCTTGTGTACTGTTAAAGCCGTCCTTACTGTAGCCGCCCCGGCTGCGGCGGCCGTGATAGTGGCCTGCGTTTTCCACCGCGATGACAATGCGGCGGTTAGGCTCGCTGCCAGTGGAATAGGTGGTCACGCCGCTGTAATCCTGCAAGGCGGAATGGATGATCCGCCGCTCGTAGGGATTCATCGGCTCCAATGTCATGTTTCTCCGATATTTTACCGCCTTGCCCGCCATCTTACGAGCCAGCCGCTGGAGGGATTCCTCTCGTCTTGCCCGGTAATTTTCCGTATTGACGGCCACCCGAATGTGGTTGTCTGCCCCTTTGTTGACATACAAAGAAGTCAGATACTGAATGGCGTCCAGCGTATCGCCCCGGCGGCCGATGACAGCGCCCATATTCTGACCCCGGATATCCAGCTTAATGTAATCTTCCCGGGAATCCTCTTCCAGGAAGGCTTCGCCCTCAATACCCATCTTGGCCAAAAGCTCGTCAATGAAGGACTTAGCTTTGGCCTGGGCGTCCTCCAACTGTCCGTCTGTTTGAACCGGCTCCTGGGCAGGCTGTGCAGCGGCAGCTTGCGGCTTAGGCTCCTGAGGCTCCTGCATTGCAGGAACCTTGCCCTCTGGCGCCTGGGAAACAGGTTCCGGCTTCTGCGGCTTTTTCTCCGCCGCTGCCTGAACCGGCTCGTCCGGCACTTCATAAGTAACCTTAACCTTAGCCGGCTTACGGCCGATGCCGAAAAGACCCTTTGTCTCTTTTTCGATCACTTCGACCTGTACACTGTCCCGATCCAGCTGCAACTCACACAAAGCATTTTTAGTCGCCTCATCAATGTTAGCGCCTGTCATTTCTAATGATTTGAGCATGGCTGCCTTCCTCCTTATTTTTTGTGCTTTTTCTTACTCTTATTGGGAATGTTTTTCATTTCCTGCATCTGCTGCTTGATTTCCTTCTGTGTACGCGGCATCTGATCCAGCTGCGGTTTTCTCTCCCTGGGCTGATTCGTCTGCGGAGTAGGAGCCGGAGTCTGAATCTTCAAAACCTTAACAATAAAGATCTCCTGGAAGAACATCAGCACGTTGCCGGCGATCCAGTAAACGCCCAGGCAGGCAGGCAGGATAAAGCCGAAATAAACGCTCATCAAGGGCATCATGGCCATCATATATTTCATCTGATCGAAGCCCTGCTGCCGCTGCTGCTTTGGCATACTCTGCTTCTGGAACTTATAGTTCAAAAAGCTGTAAAGAAGAGAGGTAAGGCCGGACAAAATAGGAATCAGCCACAGAATGCTGGGATCCTTGATGCTGGGGGTCTGGGTCAGATCAAAGCAGAGGAAGTGGAAATCAATATTCACCAGCTTGCTGGTGATCTCGGTTCCCAGGGTCTGCAGCTTGTCAAAGTTTTCGCTGAGCAGACCTGCCATATCCAGCTCGATATTTCTGCTTTTTTTGGTATACTCCAGGCCCATCACAGCGGCAATTTCCTTCAGCTGGCTGGTGTTCAGACCCATCATAAAGGTCAGGGGCTTCTGGATGATGCCATACAGGCCCCACAAAATCGGCAGCTGGATCAGCATAGGCAGACAGCCGCTGGAAGGGCTGATGTCGTTGGATGCATACAGCTTCTGCATTTCTTCGTTGATTTTGACTTTGTCATTCTTGTACTTACGCTGGATCTCCTGAATCTTAGGCGAAAGCTGAGACATGGCGGCGGTGCTCTTCCGGGCTCTGACCTGCAAAGGCATCAGCACAAGCCGGACTGCCAGAGTAAACAGCAGGATCGAGATACCATAGGAACCCACCACGTTGTACAGGGCCATCAGAACGATACCAAAGGGTCTGGTGACCAATAAATAAATGATTTGCATGGTTTCCTCCAAAAAGTTGAAATCTCCCCGGGCTTACGGCACAGGGTCGTAAGGGTCCCGATGGGAAAAGGGGTGGCACCGGGAAAGGCGCCGAAGTGCCAGAAAACCGCCCTTCAAAGCGCCATACTTTTCAATGGCTTCCAGGGCGTACCGGGAGCAGGTCGGAATATACCGGCAGCTTGGCGGGGTATAAGGCGAGATGCATCGGCGGTAAAATCGAATCATAGCCAGTAGAATGCTTTTCATGATTGTTACCTGATTTCTGTTTTAGGCTGGTCCAAAAGGCGCAGCTTAGAGGCTGCTTTGCGGAAGGATTTTTCCACCTCCCAAAAAGTGGCGCCTACAATGCGGCTGCGGGCCACGATGACAAAATCCATGCCTGTGGGCAGCCGGTCCTCATAAAAGCGATAGGCTTCCCGGATCAGCCGTTTGGCCCGGTTTCTTGTGACGGCATTGCCGATTTTCGTGCTGACGGTAATGCCCAGCCGGTTGTGATCCAGCCTGTTTTTTTTGCAGTAAACGGCCACATGGCGCCCCGCCTGGGACTGACCCTTGTGATACAGCCGTCTAAAGTCTCGGTTCTCCTTGATGGGAACGGTTTTTTTCATATGTTTTCCTCTTAATTTCGTCTTCCGGTATGCCCTGACGCTTTCCCCTTCTGGGTACGGCGTGCCGGAATGACCTGATCGGCTCTGCACGCTATGCCGACGCTGGCGGACCGCTTGGTTTTCAGGAAAGAGAGGCGGCCGCCCGGTTCCTGTTCTCTCTCTCTCCCAGATCTTCCGCATAGAAAAATCCCCGGCGGATTCTTGTAAGCCGGATCCGGATTCACGCAACGAAAGAAAAGGACCGCAGTACTGCGGTCCTTTGCAATTCATTTTTTCGACTTTATCTGGAAAGTCTTTTTCTGCCTCTGGATCTGCGGTTTGCAAGGACTTTTCTGCCGTTGGCAGTGCTCATTCTCTTCCGGAATCCATGAACCTTACTGCGCTGACGCTTCTTAGGCTGATAGGTTCTAAGCATAACTATGCACCTCCATTTAAAAATTTAAACACGGGCACCGGCACAGGGCCGAACCTTCGGGCTCATGCCGCTGCCTGCATCCATACCGTGAAACAAAAATATTATAATCTCTTCCAACCTGTTTGTCAATACAGTTTTGCTTTTTTCTTCCCTGTTTTTCCCGATTTTTTATGAAAAAACTGCATAAACCTAAACTTTTCCCCAAGCCTGCCCAGATATAGGTTTTTTCCGGTCTTGATTCCTACTATATTTTGTAGCGTGTCAAAAAAGAAAAGAAAACTTTATGAATTTTTTATCCTGATTTGTTACAAAACTATAGCTTTGGACAGAGCAGGCTGCAGAATTTTGCCTTCTGCCTTTTCCCCCAAAAAAACAATTTTTCCCACAATTTGTGGATCGCTCATGATTTTTTTCTAAATACTGTGGTCAGACAATGGTTTTCCTTGTTTTTCCTTTTTGGAAAATTCTGCTTTTCCATCAAAACTTATAAATTTTAGGGAAATTTTTGGGTAGTTTTGTGTTTAATTTCGTTCCGTTAAATTCTTGACAAGGCTAAAAAACATAATATAATATAAATGTGTGGTTTTGTCCTGAGAAGCCATATGCTTAATACTTTTGCGGTTATTTGATATTGGCGTATGCGGCGTTTGGCGCTTTGTCCCGTGCGGGCGAAGGCATTTCCGTCCCATCCGCATCGGATCTGCATCTACGCGGAACGCCAGACAAGAGCATCGCGCTGGTATTAATATAAAATCGAATAAATTTTTTGGGAG
>CAZSBD010000002.1:0-38485 GCA_964605215.1 uncultured Oscillospiraceae bacterium
AGGTCTCAAAGGTGCCGATCTTCCGGGCGATACGGACGATCTCCTCCTTGTCCATACCGATAACCGGCCGGAACACCGGCATGGTGCAGACCTCGCCAGTGACCGCCATAGCGTCCATGGTCTGGCTTGCTACCTGACCCAGGCTCTCCCCGGTGACCAATGCGCCGCAGCCCTTATTCCGCGCCAGCTTTTCCGCGATCCGCATCATAAACCGGCGCATAATCAGGGTAAACATTTCCTCCGGGCAGTCATCCCGAATCCGCTCCTGAATCTTGGTGAAGGGCACCACATACAGCTCCATACGGCCGGTATAGTCGGTCAGCTGTTCCGCCAGCTCCACCACCTTTTCTCTCGCCCGCTCGGAGGTGTAGGGATAGCTGAAGAAATGCACGCTGCACAGCTCCAGACCCCGCTTGGCCATCATATAGCCTGCCACAGGGGAGTCAATGCCGCCGGACAAAAGCAGAGCCGCCTTGCCGCTGGTGCCTACCGGCAGGCCGCCGGGGCCTTCTACATCGCCGGCGTGAATGCAGGCATAATCATCCCGGATCTCCACATAAATCTCCAGCTCCGGATGGTGCATATCCGGTACCAAATGGTCAAAAGCGTCGTCCAGCTCGCCGCCAATCTGCTGTGCGATCTGAATGGAAGTCAGGGGGAACTTTTTGTCACTGCGCTTCGCGGAAACCTTAAAGCGGGTCACCCCTGCAATCTCCTCTGCCAGGTATTCCTTGGCGGTGTTCAGAATGACATCCATGTCTTTTTCACATACAGCCGCCCGGCAGATATAAACGATGCCGAATACATTTTTCACTGCTTCCACTACAGCGTCCGCATCTGTGTTCTCGTCAATCTCCACATAAATCACAGACTGGCGCACATACACCGGAAAATTTCCCAGCTTGTGCAGCCGCCGCTGAAGATTGGCCACCAGCCGTTCCTCAAAACGGCGGCGGTTCAAGCCTTTTAATACAACTTCGCCCAACTTGAGCAGTAAAACTTCCTTCATATTTTTCTCCTTTATCGTTTCAATCGGCTCACACCGTCGGCAAGGCCGTCCAGCAGAGCGTCCAGATCTTCCTTGGTATTGGAAGCCGCCATACTGATGCGCAGAGCGCTGTCGATGCGCTCAGGGGCTAGGCCCATAGCCGCCAGCACATGGCTGGCTCTGCCCTTGGCACAGGCGGATCCGGCGGATACATAAACCTGCCTGTCCTGCAAAACCCGGAGCATCACTTCGCTTTTACAGCCGGGGAAGGACACATTCAGCACATGTGGCACACCGGAAACTCCGTTAAACTGGGCAAAAGGAAACCGTTTTCCGATCTCTTCCTCCAAATAAGCCCGCAGCCCGGTCACCTTTTTCAGATCCTCCTGATAGGTTTCCTGATGGATGCGAATGGCCTGCGCCAGAGCGGCAATATTGGGCAGCGGCTCTGTGCCGCCCCGCATACCGCCCTCCTGGCCGCCGCCATAAATCAGAGGCGGGATGCGTACTCCATCCCGCAAATACAAAATGCCAATGCCCTTAGGCGCACCGATTTTGTGACCGCTCAGGCTCATAGCGTCCGCTCCTAACCTTTTCGGGCTGATCTCCGTACGGAAAAAGCCCTGAACGCCGTCCACATGAAAATAAGTATCCGGCTTGCGCTTTAAAAAAGCGCCGATCTCCCGAACAGGGAGCAAAGCACCGGTCTCGTTATTGACCAGCATCAGGCTGACCAGTACCGTCTCTTCCTCCCGATAAGCCGCTCGAAAATCCGCCATAGAAATATTACCCGTTTCGTCCGGCTTTAACAGGGTCACTTCATAGCCCTGGCTTTGTAATTTTTTTAATGTATTTAAAGTGGCTGCATGCTCCATTTCCGAGGAGATAATGTGCTTGCGCCGTTTTCCGTATTTTTCCGCTATTCCCCGCAGGGCGGTATTGATGCTTTCCGAACCGCCGCTGGTAAAGATCATCTCTTTTTCCAAAGCGCCCAGCGCCTGAGCCGCTGTTTTCCGGCTTTCCCGCAGGATTTTTTCCGCCTCCAGACCCATCCAATGGACAGAGGAGGGATTTCCGAAGCTTTCCGTCATCACCTCATAGGCCCGCCGCGCCGCCTGAGGCAGCACAAAGGTGGTGGCGGAATGATCCAAATAATGCATATTTCCCATTCCTTTTTTTAAGATAACCCTATTATACCCTACTCTCCCTGCAATTCCAACCAGTTTTTGTTGCAAAAACATTGAACTTACTTTAGAAAGATGCTATAATAAAGTGTATTTTTAATAACTTCAAGTTGATAATTTCTAGTTATTTTTTAAAAGGAGGCAAATTTTTATGCCGGGCAAAATTATTTTAGGCGCCCAGTGGGGCGACGAAGGCAAGGGCAAGTATATCGATGTCTTTGCAGAAAAAGCCGATATGGTCGTTCGCTCTCAAGGTGGCAACAACGCAGGTCACACCGTTGTGGTAAACGACAAAAAATATAAACTTCAGCTGATCCCCTCCGGTATTCTGTATCCGGACTGTGTCAACATCGTTGGCGCCGGCGTTGTGGTTAACCCCAAGTCTATCCTGGGCGAGATCGATGGTCTGAACGAGCAGGGTGTTTCTACCGATCATCTGTTCATCGATGCCAGAGCGCATTGTATTATGCCCTGGCATATGGAACTGGATGCTTTGAGCGAGGCGGAAAAGTCCAAGGATGGCACCCAGATCGGCACCACCAAAAAGGGGATCGGCCCCACCTATATGGACAAGTCCGAGCGCAGCGGTATCCGGATGCATGACTTTGTAGACCCGGATCGGTTTGAAACCGTTGTCCGCCAGGCGTGCGCCCACAAAAACCGGATCATCACCCAGGTTTACGGCGGCGAAGCGCTGGACGCTGACGCGATTGTAGAGGAATATCGGGTTTACGCAGACCGTCTGCGTCCTATGGTTAAGGATACCTCTATTATGATCTATGAAGCCCTCAAGGAAAACAAGTTCGTCCTCTTTGAAGGCGCTCAGGGTACTCTGCTGGATCTGGATATGGGTACTTATCCTTATGTTACTTCTTCTCATCCCGTTTCCGGCGGCTGCTGCATCGGCTCCGGCATTGGCCCCACTGCCATCGACAGCATCACCGGTATCTTCAAGTCCTATACCACCCGTGTAGGCGCCGGCCCCTTCCCCACCGAGCTGTTCGGTGAAACTGGCGATTACATCCGCAATGCTGGCGGCGAATTTGGCACCGTTACCGGCCGTCCCAGAAGAACAGGCTGGTTTGACGCTGTGGTTGCCCGCTACGCGGTTCGGGTTAACGGCCTGACTGACATCGTCATCAACAAGATCGACCCCCTGTGCGGCCTGCCCAAGCTGAAGGTCTGCATAGCTTACAAGCTGAAAAGCGGCGAAGTGATCACGGAGTTCCCCGCAAACTTTGCTTTGCTGGAGGACTGCGAACCGGTTTATGAGGAATTTGACGGCTTCTCCGAGGATATCACCGGCTGCAAGACCTTTGCCAAGCTTCCCGTTTCCGTACAGCGGTACATCACCGCTCTGGAAAAGATCTGCGACTGTAAGATTTCTCAGATCGGCGTCGGCCCTAACCGGGATCAGGTTATCACCCTGTAACAGTTTTCTTTCAAAAATAAGGATCCGCCGCAGAATTTTTGATTCTGCGACGGATCCTTTTGTTATATCCTGCCAAAATTTCTTAAATCTCTCTATCATCCCATTTTATATTCCTTGCGTCTAAATTCCCTGACAATCAGCATCATTGCCACGGCCGCCGCCATAAAATCCGCAGCGGGGCCGGCATACATGATCCCGTCAATTCCAAATATCCGCGGCAAAATTAAAATCAAAGGAAGCAGGAAAAAAATCTGCCTGGTCAAAGACAGCAGTATGCCTCGTTTAGGCTTTCCTATGGCGGTAAAGAAATTAGAGGTAATCGGCTGCATAAAGTTTAAGAACGTGAAAAACAGGAAAATCCGAAAATAGCCCACGGCAAAACGAAAATATTCTTCGCTTCCTTCTCCAAAAATAGAAATAATCTGTCTGGGTATCAGCTGGAACAGGGAAAAAGACACCAGCGCCAAAACAAAACCTGCGGCCACAGCCTGCAAATAGACCCGCTTTACCCGATCATACTTCTCCGCGCCGTAATTAAAGCTGATAATCGGCTGCACTCCCTGGGAGATGCCGATGATAAAGGACATAAACACCTGATTGACCTTGGTAATGATGCCTACACAGGCAATGGGAATCGCTTGGCCATAGGCAGACAGCAGGCCATAGTGCTTTAAAGAATTGTTCATAACAATCTGCACCACCATCATAGCAAGCTGGTTGCTGCACGGCGCCGCGCCCAGAGAAACGATACGTTTGACAAGCGCTTTCCGGATCTTCAGATTTTCTTTTCGGATGGTTACCGTTTGGCAATGGGATAAAAACCAAAAAATCAAACCGCCTGAAAAAAACTGTCCCAGGATCGTGGCAAAGGCTGCTCCCGCCATTCCCCAGTGAAAGCCAAATACAAACAGCGCATCCAAAATGATATTGATAAACGCACCGCTTAAATTGCAAATCATAGAAATCTTGGGCCGGCCATCCGCCCGTACCAGATGCCCGCCTCCTGAGGTGAGGATCAGGAACGGGAAGCCAAACGATGTGATCCGGGTATAGATTTTAGCATAATCCAGCACATCTGCCGGTGAGCCGAAAAACCGAAGCAAGGGATCCAGGAATATCTGTATCACGATGCATAAAACCACACCGCAGCCAAACATCAAAACCGCTGCGTTTCCCATATATTGAACAGCCTGATCCGGATCTCCCCGTCCCATAGAGATATTAAACGCGGCGGCTCCTCCGATCCCAAAAAGCAGGGCAATGGCAATACAGGAAATAGATAAAGGAAAAGCAATATTGGTTGCCGCGTTTCCTAAATGTCCTACGCTCTGTCCAATAAAAAACTGATCTACAAGATTATACAACGAACTGACCAGCATAGCGATAATACTTGGTATTGCAAACTGGCGTAGCAATGTGCCTGTGGATCTGAAGCCCAATGGATTTTTATCCTTTTCTATGGACATAAGCAATTCCCTCCTTTATCTTTCTTCTTCCGTATGGTTATTTACGATAAAACGCCCATAAGATCAAAATATATGCCTGCTGTGGAATCGTTGGGAATCTCCCCCAGCCGCCACAGCGAAACATTGTCAATACCGAAAAGCTTCGCTAGGGTCACCTTCTCCGCCACGCTGCGGCTGTCTTCGTACCACATAAAGATATGCCTGCCGTCCTCAGTCTCATAAATCAGATACGGATTGCGATAGGTATCGGAATAACCCATGACCCCCTGGCCAAGCAGCCGCTTATAAACTGTCTGCATATTAGGCGTGCCAGGTGTGGCTGAAATCAGCTTGCCGTTTGCATCGGTTTCCCAAGTGTTTGCCATGCAGCTAATGGCCAGGATCAGCTTGTCCCGATCCTCCACACCAGTATCGGGATCTACCGCCGCCCGCAGGGAATCATACACGGAAGCTATGGGAGTCAAAGCCGCGTTTTTATAATATTCCGTTCCCAAAAAACCAGCCATAGAAGTGGGCTGATAATTATGGGCCATCAAAATCACCCGATCCGCCAGCCTGCCGATGGTGCGGTAATCGTAGCCATTATAATAGGAGCTGCCGGAGATCACCGGCATAACCGCTACATACAGCTCCCGGTTTTCCCGGGTCAGCGCCTGATCCAAAGAAGTGAGAAAGGCGCTGAAATTCTTTTTATCCGTCTCACCGGCCAGGCCTTCAAAATCAATGGTGACACCATTGTATGGAGAAGCCCCTACCTTTTCATAAACCCGCACAGCCTCTGCCGCGATGGCCTGAGCCGCCTGATTTCGGGCATTTTCCTCTGCCAGCATAGCGGAAAGGGCTTTGTCGGCATTATCCATATACACGCTCAGATTCAGCTTGGCGCCGCCCTGCTGTATCTTTTCCACCGCGCTTTCATAGCCGTTGGGAATACCGTAAACACTGCCGCTGTTCGCCTCAGTGACCAAAGCCGCCCCTCCTTCCGGAGAATAGGTCATGTGGCTCCAGCCTACGCTGACCACATCCATCTGAGCGGTAAGACCAATCTGGCTGTAGGAGGAAATGGCATAAAAGCCATGGATAAGCCCAGTAGGCGCGTAATATTTCTCATAGACTCGAACCAGCATGGTGGCCGCTTGCTCCCGGGTGGCGGTAGCCTTTGGCGCAAAGCTGGTAGCAGAAACACCGGTAATCATACCGATATCATATGCCACGGTGATATAGCCCTTTTTTTCTACCACATCGGTAAAGGGCAAGGAATAGCCTGCCGCCTTTTGAATCAAAGGCTGATAGCCCAAGGCCCGCACCAGCATTTCCGCCATTTCCTGGCGGGTGATGGTATCTTCAGGCCGGAACGAGCCGCCGGCATCTACCACATCGTGAGCCGCTGCCGTGTCAATGTAGGCCTGCGCCCAGCTACCGGCAGTATCTGTAAAGGCGCCGGTTTTTTCCACAGTCCAGCCGAACATCCGCACCAAAATCGTGGCAAATTCCGCCCGGCTGATTACCTGACCATATCCGAATTTCCCATTGCCAACACCCTGCATCAGGCCAAACCGCGCCGCTTTTTCAATGCTTTCCGCCGCCCAGCTGCCAGCGGGAACATCTCCATAAGCTGCCGCCCGAGCCGGAAATCCCCATGCTGTCAAAAGCAAGCCGGCCAAAAGCAGACTGAACAATCTTTTCATCCCAACCTCTTCCTTTCCGTTTTTTTTGCTATAGCATAGCATACGGCCAAATCCATTGCAAGTCCAGACAAATAAAAAAGCCCACCGGATTCCCGATGGACTGCTTTTATGCGATCAAAATTACTGAACCTTATTCAGCTTCAGAGCCATAGCGCTCTTCTTGTTCGCTGCGTTGTTTTTATGCAAAAGATGATTTGCGCAAGCCTGGTCAACAGCCTTCACTGCGGCTCTGTGAGCAGTTTCCGCAGCGGTCTTATCGCCGCTTGCAACAGCGCTGTCAAACTTTTTAATGATTGTCTTCAGCTGGCTCTTAGCGATCTGATTCTGCATCGCCTTAACCTTCGTTACCTTTACCCGCTTCTTGGCAGACTTAATATTCGGCATTACGGTCCACCTCCTTAACTATCGTTTATTCATCAGTAATTGTAATTTTACCATTCCCCAGAAAAAAAAGCAAGTCATTTTTTGCAAAGACCCGTCTTTTTTTTCATCCTGCCGAAAAACTGCAATTTTTCTCTTTCTATCTTTTGTATAAATTCTATTTGTCCCTCTCATACTAGAGAAAAAGGCGGTGAAATTATGGAATATCGGACAGATTTAGCAATGGAAGCCTTTAGCGGCGCCCTTTCCCAGGGAGAAAAAGGCCTCCCCGGTGTCCAAAAAACACAGGAAGACCTGTTTGGTTTTCCCTTTACCCGGATTCAAGTGGAGTCCCAGGAGGGAGCCAAGCGGCTAGGCAAACCACCGGGAACCTACGGCACACTGGAACTGTCTCCTCAGGCTCTCCACCAGGAGGGCGGCTTTGACCGGGGCCTGAAAGCTGTGATCCACATTTTAAACCAACTTGTGGATTTGCCGGAGAATGCGCCGGTTCTGGTAGCCGGCCTTGGCAACCGGGCGGTGACACCGGATTCCCTGGGGCCTCGGGTGACAGATCATCTGGTGGTCACCCGTCATCTGCGCCAGGCGGAACCTGCTCTCTTTGGAGATTACCGGCCCGTTGCTGCTCTTTCCCCCGGTGTGTTAGGCATCACCGGTTTGGAGACCGGGGAAATTCTCTCCGGCGTTTTAGATCGGGCAGCTCCCGCAGCCCTCATTGCCATTGACGCTCTGGCGGCTCGCCGCCTGTCCCGGCTGACCCGAACCATTCAATTTTCCGACACCGGCATCACCCCTGGCTCTGGGGTAGGCAACGCCCGCTTTGCCCTGACCCGGGAATCTCTGGGGATTCCGGTTATCGCCATCGGCGTGCCTACCATCGTAGACGGCCGTAGCCTGGCGCAGGAAATCCGGGGGCAGGCCCCCAAGGCCCAATGCGAAGCCTTGGAGGATCTGGAACAATCGGTTATGGTCACCACCTCCCAAATCGACCGGGAAATGGAAGATCTGACAAAGCTCCTGGGCTTTGGCCTGTCTCTGGCCTTAAACCCCACCTTTTCCCGGGAGGATCTCGACCTGTTTCTGTCATAAATCTCGCCCCTTTCCTGTAAGATATTAGATAGATATTTAAAATCAATAGGAAAGGAGCAACGCCCTATGAAACGGCGCAAACGAGGGGGCATCCCCTCCTATATCCCGGTCACTCTTCTGACAGCGGTCTTTTTCATCTGCGTCGGCTGCCGGACAGACAGTACTGCCCTGCCCCGGCTGTTTTCATTCCTGGGGCAAAATGAAAAATTCGTTACCGACACCATCGCCCTGGAGCTGGGCGTGCTGCCTCAGCTGTCTTTGGACAGCGGCCAAGTGCAAAAGGCGGAAGACGAGGATACCGCCTCTCAAGCCCTGCTTTCCGAAAGCGGCTATGTGCCTGCCGTCCAAAAGGACAAAACACCGGCCTATGGCACGCCGGACAGCCGTTATCCAGTGGAAGAGCGAACGATTACCAGTAAAACCGGAGCAGGCTGCTTAAACGCTCAGGGAGTCTCTCTGTACAATCAGTCCGGACTGGCCGTGGATCTCAATGCTATGCTGAAAAATCCCGTTTCCATCCATTTGGATCAAAAGGGAGAGGTAGAGGTTTTCCTGCTCCACACCCACGCCAGTGAATCCTACACCCCGGATTCTGTCTATGCCTACACCCCCAGCGACGTCAGCCGCAGCCAGGATACCAATTTCAACGTGGTGCGAGTGGGAGATGAAATTGCCTCTGTATTGGAGGATATGGGCATCGGCGTAGCCCACTGCCGGGAAATTCTGGATTATCCCAGCTACACCGGCTCCTACAACCGGGCTATGTCCGTCATTAACCAACAGCTCAAACAAACGCCCTCTGTCAAGGTTATTCTGGATATTCACCGGGATGCTATGATCGCGTCTGACGGCACCACTTATAAAGTAGTCACGAATATCAACGGCCAAAAATGCGCTCAGCTGATGCTGGTGATGGGTACCAACGCCGGCGGCCTGACCCACGACAACTGGCGCACCAATTTGAACTTTGCGGTAAATCTGCAAAAAAAGATCAACGCCTCCTATGACGGCCTGATGCGCCCGGTCAATGTGCGCAAGCAGCGGTTTAACGAGCAGGCCACCACCGGCTCTATGCTTTTGGAGGTAGGCTCCAGCGGCAACACCCTGTCGGAAGCTCTGGTCTCCGCCCGGTATTTTGCCAAGGTTTTGGGAGAAACCATTACTTCTTCTACATAATCCCAAAAAGGAGGCATAGGTATGCAGGCCCCTTCTCTTCAATTTTCTCCCTCCCTGGCGGAAAATGTCCGGCAGATGCAGGCGATTTTTCAGGGGGATTCTACCTTTATTTATCGTTCCGTGGAAAACGCAGCGGGGACTTTGTCCTGCGCCGTATTTTTTCTGGACGGCATGGTCAATTCCCAGCTGATGGGAGAAACCATTCTGCGGCCCCTAACCCAATGGCAGGGTCGGGAGCCGGTGACCTCGGAAATTTTAGCCCACCGAATTTTGCAAGCCAACGACAGCAAGGTCGTCACCAAGGTTCCGGATATGTTCAACGCCCTGTTATACGGGGACACGGTGGTTTTCACAGAAGGCTCCCCCTATCCCGCCGTGGTCAACACCAAAGGCTTTTCCCTGCGGAGCGCTTCCGAACCGGACAACGAAAAGGTCATCCAAGGCTCCCGGGAGGGCTTCACGGAAGGCTTTATGGCCAATCTGTCTATGATCCGGCGGCGGCTTTCTATGCCGGATCTGAAATTCACCTTTCGCAAGCTGGGCACCCAGTCCAACACCACCGTCAGCCTGTGCTATATTGACTCTTTATGCGACAAACAAGTGCTGGCCGAGCTGGAACGGCGGCTGGATTCCTTTGCCCTGGACAGCCTGCTGGACTCTAACTATATCGCGGAATGGATCGCTGACGCTCCCTGGTCTCCCTTCCCCACCGTAGGCACCACGGAGCGGCCGGATGTGGTGGCTGCCAAGCTGCTGGAAGGCCGGGTTGCTTTGGTGTGCGACGGCACCCCCACCGTTCTCACGCTGCCCCATGTGCTTCAGGAGTCCTTCCAATCCAACGATGATTATTACGGTAATTTTCTCTATACCAACATCGGCCGTCTGCTGCGGCTCATTGGTTTTTTCCTCACCATCAGCATCCCCGCCGTTTATGTGGCTCTGATGACCTACCATTCGGAAATGCTGCCCACCAAGCTGCTGTTTTCCGTGGCGGCAGCCCGGGGCGGCGTACCCTTCCCCACTCTGCTGGAGACCTTGATCCTGCTGCTGGTGTTTGAGATCTTAAAGGAGGCAGGCACCCGCACCCCCGGAAATTTCGGACAGACCTTGTCTATTGTGGGAGCCTTGGTTTTGGGACAAGCCGCTGTGGAGGCCCGCTTTGTCTCTGCCCCGCTGGTCATCATCATCGCCTTTTCCGGTATCACCGCCCTAATGGTTCCCAAGCTGAAAACTGCCACTTCTTTGCTGCGGCTGTTTCTACTGCTGATGGCGGCAGTCTTGGGGCTGTACGGCTATATTCTGGGCATCTCCCTTATCCTCCTCCACCTGTGCTCTCTGGAGTCCTTTTCCATCCCCTTCCTCATCAATTTTCTTTCTGTCAATACCCAGTCCCGGGAGGATGTATTTGTCCGTTATCCCTGGTTCCGCATGAGACGGGCCCGGCGCTTTTTGGCTTCCCGCCAAAACCGGAAGGAGGCGAAACGATGAAAAAGCTGCTCCTTTGCCTGGGCTTCTGCCTGCTTTTAAGCGGCTGCGGCAGCTATCGCGAGCTGAATGATGTTGTCATTGTCTCCGGCGGCGGGCTGGAGCAAGCTGAAGATCAAACCTTGACCCTGACAAGCCAGCTGGTCACCCTGCCGGAAGGAGAAACTACCCCCAAGCCTGAGCTTGTCACCGTCACCGGTCAGACCCCAGCTTCCGCCTTTGACGCCCTGGGCCGGCTCACCGGCAAGATCCCCTATTGGAGCCATTGCCAAACCTTCCTGTTGGGAGAGGAGCTGACCCGAAGCGGTGTGACCCAGACCATCCAAACCCTGCTTTCTGACCCGGAAATCCGGCTGACAGACCGGCTGCTGGTTACCGCCGGCGCAGAGCCGGAGGCGGTACTGGCGGCCACTGCCGCTGCAGGGGAGATTTCCGGCTATGATCTCTACACCCTGGTTTCCGCCCAGGCAGCGGATTTGGACATGCCCCTGTACCGTTTTGCGGATACCCTGCTGGATGAGGGGGCGGATCCCGTTCTTCCCGCTGTCACCCTGACCCCGGCAGGCAAGCCCGCTTTGCTGGGTACCGCCATTTTTCACGATGACCGGCTGGCCGGTTATCTGAATGCCGACCAAACCCAGATCATGCTGCTGCTCCAAGGCAGAATCCGGGCTATGCCTCTAATTCTGGATAACGAGGAAACCTATCTGCTGGACAGCGCCCATTGCCGCATTGTTCCCTCCAACACGGAACAGGGGCTGGTTTTCACCGTCCATCTCTCCTTAAAGGCCCGGCCCCAAGCGGGGACCGGCTCCGTGGTCCAGCTGGAAAAGACATTAAAAAACCGGATTGCCGCTTTGTTTTCCATTTTGCAAACCGATCTCCAAGCCGATTCCTTGGGCTTAATGCGCCAGGCCCAGCGCTATCTTCCCCTGTCACCGGACGCGGACTGGCAGGCCGCTTACCGCTCTGCCCGCCTGCGGACAGACCTTACCCTCACCCTTTCCGCCGCAAGCTCCGTGACCCAGCCCCAGGAGGTGACACCTGATGCATAAAACCTTAGCGCCCCGGCAGGTCTTTGCTCTTTTATTCCTGCTTCTTATCAGCAACGCCATGACCGTAGGCCAGGGCTTGGGCAGGGATGGCTGGCTCTCCCTGGGCCTGGCCCTTTTGTGGACACTGCCGGTTTACACCCTGCTTTTAAAGGTCAATGCCACGGGCAGCCAGGCGGATTGGTTTGATCGGATGACCAGCCTTCTCGGCCCCTTTTTCGGAGGCTGTCTGCTGATCCTTCTGGCGATAGGGGCCAGTCTGCTGGCCGTTTTTTCCCTGCGTGGCTTTTTAATTCTGACCAAGGCTCTGGCTCTGCCTCAGACAGATCCCTTTTTGCTGGGCGGTATTTTGATGATCTGTGCCCTTTTCTTTGCCGCACGGGGAATCCTTCAAGCCGGCCGATGGGCGGCTCCGGTCTTTTGGCTGGTGCTGGTCTTTCTGGTGGCTTCTTTGCTTATGACCCTGCCGGACTGGGACCCGGAGCATCTCTATCCCCTTCTGCAAAGGGGCTGGGCTGACCCGGTGAAAAACAGCTTTTCTCTGGCTCTCACCATTGGCACAGAGGGTCTTTTCCTTCTGGCTATGGCGGATAACCGAAAATCTGTCTATTCCGCCTCCGCCCGCCGAGCCTTAGGGCTTTCCTACCTGCTTCTCATCTGCGTATTCCTGCGCAATCTGTTTTTGCTGGGCTATGCCCTTTCCTCCCGGCTGCTCAATCCCTCCTATACCGCCGCCGGTCTGATCTCCCTGGGAAGCTTTTTTCAGCGCGGGGAGGTGCTGGTCACCATTCCCTTTGTTCTGTGTGACCTTATCAAGCTTTCCATCCTGTTGATGTTCGCCAAAAACAGCCTGCTGGCGGTCTTTCCCCAGCTGTCTCACGGAAAAACCGCCTTGTGCCTGGGCGCCCTGGTGTTTGCCGCCGGCGGCGTCTTGGCTCGGGAAAACCTTTCCCTTGCCATTGAACCTGTGACAATCCGCCTGCTGAGCGTCGGGCTTTTGACCCTGTTTTCCCTGATTTTTTTGCTGTGGTATCGTATAAAATCTTCCAATTTGGCAAAACCTAACCAAAAAGTCAAGGAGGAATCATCATGAATTTAAAAGACAGCCGCACGGAAGCCAACCTGATGGCCGCCTTTGTAGGCGAATCCCAGGCGGCGGAAAAATATTGGATCTTTGCTCAAAAAGCCCGGCAGGACGGCTATGAGCAGATTGCAGCCATCTTCGAGGAGACCGCCGCCAACGAACGGGCCCACGCCCAGCAGTGGTTCAAGCTGCTCCATGGCGGTATCCAGGATACCTTAATCAATTTGCAGGACGCCGCAAAGGGAGAACATTTTGAATGGTCAGACATGTATAAGGGCTTTGCCCAGAAGGCGGATGAAGAAGGGCTGACCCAGGCCGCCCGCCTGTTTGAGCTGACTGCCCAAATCGAACGGGAGCATGAAGAGCGGTACAACACGCTCATCCAGAATATGGAGACCAAGTCCGTGTTTACCAAGTCCGGGGAAACCATCTGGATCTGCCGCTACTGCGGCCATATCCACAAAGGCCCCACGGCGCCGCTGGTGTGTCCCTTGTGCCAGCATCCGCAGGCTTTTTTCCAGGAAAAGGCGGAAAATTATCAGTAACAAAAAGCAGGCCACAAAAAAACTGTGGTCTGCTTTTTTTATCTTAATGTACCCTGTCTGCTTCTACCAAAGAATTAATCGAAAATCCATAGCTTTTCTCTACAGAAGCAGCCCGATATGATACACCACGAAGGCCACGATCCATGCGATGGCAATCTGCATCATGACCACATACAAAGCTGCCAGACGGGAATCCATCTCCCGGCGGACGGTGGCAATGGCTGCCACGCACGGGGTATACAGCAGGGTAAAGGTCAGGAAGCTGAAAGCAGTCAAAGGAGTAAAGATGGCCCCCAAAGCGCTGCCCAGCTGGGCAACGCCTGTGCCGGTGAGCACAGCCATGGTACCCACCACTGCCTCCTTGGCGGTAAAGCCGGTGATGAGAGCAGTGGAAACCCGCCAATCCTTAAAGCCCAGGGGCGCAAAGAAGGGGCTGATCCGTTTACCGATCAGAGCCAGCAGGCTGGCTCCGCTGTCTGTCACCACATTGAGCTGATAATCGAAGGTCTGCAAACACCAGATGATGAGAGTGGCCAGGAAGATGACGGTAAAGGCTCTCGTGATAAAATCCTTGGCCTTGTCCCACATCAGGAACACCACGCTGCGGGGAGACGGCAAACGATAATTGGGCAGTTCCATGACAAAAGGCACCGGCTTGCCCCGGAACTTGGTTTTTTTCAAGATCAAGCCGAACAAAATGCCTACCACAATGCCCATAGCATACATACCGATCATCACCAGAGCCGCATATTTGGGGAAAAAAGCAGCGGTAAATACGGCATAAATAGGCATCTTAGCGCTGCAGCTCATAAAGGGGGTAAGGAGGATGGTCATCTTTCGGTCCCGTTCACTGGATAGGGTACGGGTGGCCATAATGGCCGGCACGCTACAGCCAAAGCCAATGAGCATAGGCACAAAGCTGCGGCCGGACAGACCCATTTTACGCAGCAACTTATCCATCACAAAAGCCACCCGGGCCATATAGCCGCTGTCCTCCAAAATGGACAGGAAGAAAAACAGCACCAGAATAATGGGCAGAAAGCTTAACACACTGCCCACACCGGCAAAGACGCCGTCAATGACCAGACTATGTACCACCGGGTTCAGGCCGTAGGCTGTCAGCCCCTGATCCGCCAAAGCAGTCACCTGATCAATCCCTAAGCTGAGCAGGTCGCTGAGTGTCTGTCCGATGACGTGAAAGGTCAAAAGGAAAATCAAAAACATAATCCCCAAAAAGATAGGAATGCCCAGATATTTATGGGTGAGCACGCTGTCAATGCGGACGCTGCGGATATGCTCCTTGCTTTCCCGGCAGCGGACTACCGCCGTGTCGCACAGCCCTTCAATGAAGGTGTAACGCATATCTGCCAGGGCGGCGTTCCGATCCATTCCCACTTCGCTTTCCATCTCGGTGACGCTATGTTCCAGCATATCCAGCTCGTTTTCGTCCAGCTTCAGCTGGCGGATCGCGATCTCGTCCCCCTCTACCAGCTTGGTGGCGGCAAATCGGATGGGCATCCGGATTCTCTCCGCATGGTCTTCCACCAAATGCATCATAGAGTGGATGCAGCGATGAACTGCTCCGGCACAAAAATCCGTCCGCTTGGGCTCCAGCTTGTTTTCCGCCGTTTCCACAGCCGTTTCCACCAGCTCCGCTACGCCCTCATTGCGCACGGCACTGATGGGAATCACCGGGATGCCCAGGCCTTCGGAAAGCTCCTGAATGTTGATGGTGCCTCCGTTGTTCCGCACCTCATCCATCATGTTCAGCGCCAGCACCATCGGGATATTCAGCTCGATTAGCTGCATGGTCAGATACAGGTTTCGTTCAATGTTGGTGGCATCGATAATATTGATGATACCGTCCGGATGCTGCTTCAGCAGAAAATCCCGGGTGACGATCTCCTCATTTGTATAAGGTCTGAGGGAATAAATGCCCGGCAAATCCACGACCGTATGCGCCTCATACCCCCGAATGACGCCGGTCTTTTGATCCACCGTCACCCCTGGAAAATTTCCCACATGCTGGTTAGAACCGGTGAGCTGATTAAATAAAGTCGTTTTTCCGCAGTTTTGGTTGCCTGCCAACGCAAATATCATGCCTCTATCTCCTCCACTTCGATCTGTTTCGCATCATCCAGCCGGATCGTCAGCTCATAGCTGCGCAGATGGATTTCAATAGGGTCCCCCATAGGGGCCACCTTGCGAACCATAATCTTGGTTTTGGGGATCAACCCCATATCCAATAACCGGCAGCGCAAAGCCCCTTGGCCGCCCACCGCCGTGATCTTTCCCATTTTTCCTATGGGCAGTTGATTGAGTGTCAAGTCAATCTACCTCCCTTTCTCTTTTTTATTGCGACGTTTTATTGGACTAATTTTGTATTTTTATGATACCATTATTTTTAGAATTTACAAGAACCTGTCGCCGTTTCTTGACAATAACTTTGTTTTTACATGAGAAAAGAGGATGCCGGCAGCCCGACACCCTCTTGGATGCTTGGAATTTTTAGTCTTCTTCCTTCATCTTGCTTTCTGCAATGACCTTTTCCTGAACCATAGGCGGTGCGTCATCGTATCGCTCAAACTTGTAAACGAAATGGCCCCGGCCCTGGGTCATAGACCGCAGAGAAATGGCGTAATCAGACATTTCAGACTGAGGAACCTCTGCCAGGATCTCCTGCTCGCCGCCCTCGATGGGATTCATGCCCATGACACGGCCCCGGCGCTTGTTCAGGTCCCCGATGATATCGCCCATATAGGAATCCGGCACATAAACCTTTACAGAGCAGATCGGCTCCATAATGACCGGATTTGCCTGGGGGATACCCGCCTTGTAAGCCAGTTTTGCCGCCATTTTAAAGGACAGCTCGTTGGAGTCTACATCGTGGTAAGAACCATCCAGCAGAGTTGCCCGCAGGCCAACCAAGGGATAGCCCGCCAGAATACCATGCTCCATGGCTTCCTTGATGCCCTTTTCTACAGCCGGGTGGAAGTTCTTGGGCACAGAACCGCCGAAGATTTTTTCTTCGAACAGGTACTCTTGCTCAGCGCATGGCGCGAATTCCATCTTAACATGCCCATACTGACCATGGCCGCCAGACTGCTTCTTATGCTTACCTTCAACGGTTACGGCCTTGCGGATCTTCTCCCGATAAGGCACGATGGGCTTAGACAGCACCACATCCACGCCAAACCGGTTCTTGAGCTTCGCGCACAGCACATCCAGCTGGATATCGCCGGCGCCGCACAGGATCTGCTGATGGGTTTCATTGTTCATATAATACGCAAAGCTGGGATCCTCATCCTGAAGACGAGCCAGACCTTGCGCGATCTTTTCCTCACCGCCCTTGACTACCGGCGTAATGGCCTGGGCATAGCAAGGCTCGGCAAAGGGGATTTTTTCGATTTCAACCTTACGTACAGACGCGCAGAGAGTATCATTGGTTTTGGTAGTCAGCAGCTTGCCTACCGCGCCGATATCGCCGCAGGTAATCTCGCTGGCATCAATATGCTTTTTGCCTCTTACCACATACAGTTTGCCGATCTTCTCGTTGGCACCCATCCGGGTGTTGACCAGTACCATGTCGCTCTTAACAGAGCCTGCCAGCACCTTGAAGAAGGAAATCCGGCCGTACTGATCCGCTGTGGTTTTGAATACAAAGGCACAGGTAGAACCGTTGGGCGTACACAGAATCTCTTCCAGGTCACCCTTTTCCGTTTCGCAAACCTCGGTGTTGCCCTCATCGGGAGAAGGCATATAATCACAGATACCCTTCAAAAGAGCCATTGTACCGATACCGGTAAAGGCGGAGCCGCAGAATACCGGAGCGATCAGCTGAGAACGAACACCCTGACGAACACCGGCAATCAGCTCTTCATCGGAAAATTCCTCACCGGCAAAATACCGCTCCATCAAATCCTCGGAAAGCTCCGCAACGTTTTCACACAGAGCGGCCCGCAGCTGGTTGACCTTATCCCACATATCCTCAGGCATAGGAACTTCGTCTCTCTGAGAATTGTTCTCGGGGTTCATTTTATAAGCCTTACGGATGACAACATCAATGATGCCGGTCTCCTTATCCCCTTCTACAATGGGGATGACCACCGGGCTGACAGAAACGCCGAACAGCTTCTGCAGCTTATGTAAGGTGGTGTAATAATCCGCGTTTTCTTCATCAATCTTGGAAATATAAAACATGCGGGGCATTTTCTTAGCAACTGCCCGCTTCCAAGCCTTTTCCGTGCCTACACCGGGGCCGGATTTTGCTGTAACGGCAATGAGGGCGGATTCCGCAACCCGCAGCGCCTCTTCTACCTCGCCGGCAAAATCAAAGTAACCGGGGGTATCCAGCATATTGATCTTACAGCCCTGATATTCCACTGGCGCGATCGCGGTAGAAATAGAAATATTACGCTTGGTTTCCTCCCCGTCAAAGTCGCATACCGTGTTGCCGTCTGCGACCTTGCCCAAACGGTCGGTAACCTTTGTCATATATAGCATACTTTCTACCAAAGATGTCTTGCCGTCACCGCCGTGACCCATCAGGCAGACATTCCGGAGCTTATCTACAGAATAGTTGACCATTACGTTCCACTCTCCCTTATAAAATAAAAGTAATAATTTCTATCAAACATAGCTTGCGCTATATAAGTAATTATACACGATTGACCAAAAGGATACAATATTCTATTTGTTAAAATTATCTAAAAAATCTGTGATGATTATACAAATCGGTGCTGGAATAGAAAAAATCTGAGGGTCTGCACACCGAAAAAGCAGAATTCTTCCGGAAATCCTTAATAGGATTTTTTCGTATTTTGAGAAATGAAAATCACCGGGATATCCCACAAAATCAGATACAGCAGCACATTCAGCGGTGTTGCCGACAGGAAGGATCCGGTAAAGGTTAAAAAGAACATAATCACAATACCCAAAATGCTGGAAAGCAAGCCCAAACATACATTCGCTGTTACCGCCCAGGTCAGCTTACCTGCCGCCTGAATACAGTCGGAATAAGGCGCCAGATCATCCCGGGATAAAATGGCGCACAGGGTGTCCTTTTCCACATATCCCCGGTCAGAGAGCATACTCCGGCGGCTCAGCTCCGGATATTCCAGCACGCCGTGCTTCATATCAAAGCATTTTTCCGTCAAAATGGGATTGATGTTGAAATCCCGAGTGGCCAGAACCGGCGTTTTCCGGTTTCTCAACAGGGTGTGGATTCCGGCATAGCTTTGGGCACAAGGATTGTACTTCATAGCAAAAATACCGGCAACCTCATTGTTGATTACCACAAACACGCTGTTTTGGATATTGCGGCCTTCCTGGATGGGAATCCCCATCCGCATGACAAAAGGCGCTCCGCCTACCAGCACGCTGTCTCCCCGGATATCTGCGGATAAGCCGCCGCTTTCATACTGCAGCACGTTAGCCGCCCGCACCGGCGTACCGTACCGCTCCCGCAGAGTCTCCGCAAATACTTTATAGGTGGAAGACCCGGAGCCGCCGATGACAGCGGTGGCATAAGACAGCACCCGCTCCGCCGTGTACCGGCCAAAGACCCGCAAGCCTTCGATCTCCACGGTGCCTGCCGGGAACAGGTCTCCGTCTGTCAGAGCGACCTGACGGGAACGGGACAGCAGCCCGGCTACCCGTACCCCGGCTATAGCTACGCCTTCCCGCATCATTTTGCGGCTGACATATTTGTAAGGCAGACAAAAAGCGGAAATCAGGCCAAAGGACAAAGCCATAGACAAAATGGCGGAATAGGCCCACAAAAACCGGCTCTTATCCCCACCGGCAAAGGCCGCCACCAAGGCCAACACCAGGCTGACCACAATGACAATAGGGCCATAAAGACGGCTGAGCTTTTCATAGGAATCCGGCTTTTCGATATCCTTGAGGAAATCCTCCATATCCTGAGTCCGGAACTTGAGGATCATCATCCGCGCCTTTTTCTCTGGGTTGTGGCAATAAATACCGATGGGATTTTTGGACAGGGACGCCACCTTATAAATAGCCTGCTTGCCGCTTGCCCGGTGTTCCTCTCCCCGCATAGCCGTGTACAAAATCGCCATATGTACGGCGGTAAAGGGCACGGTGCTCGCCATAGAGGGAATTAAGATCATACAAATAGAATGAGCCAGACTGCCGATCAGGGCTGCGGATACGGCGGTCAGCAGATCCGGCGTCTTGGTAAACAGATTATATAGACCGGCTCCCACCACGTCAATGGCAATCAGCATGGAGAAAATCTCTAAAATCACCAGCACAAACAAATATAAAGACGGGTTGACCGCATATGCGATCTTTTGTGGCACCGGCAGGCTGAACACATTCCCCATGGTCAGGTAGGCCGCCCCCAGCAGCAAAAGCAGCACGATGCGGCTGCGCATGCGCAGGAACTTGGCCCGGCGGCTGCAGGTTTTGGTGGCCCGGCGAGGATCTTTTGCCCGAGATTCTTCCTCCTCCCGGTCCAGCTTGCTGATATCTCCGATCTCGTTTCGGCCCTGGGTGCCGGCGTCTGCTTGCGCGGCGTTCTGTTCCGGCTGAACGGGCTGTTCATCCTCTGTCCTGCGGTTGCTGCGAATAAACAGCCAGCGGCGCCGCTTGCCGGTCTTTTTTTCCGGCTTTTGTGCTTTTTCTTCCGCTTCCGGTTTCTCAGGCACTTCCTCCCTGAGAGGTTCTGTCTGAGGCTGTCTCTTTTTCCGGGGATGAAAGATACGGACATCCGGCTCCGGGGCAAGGGGCTGTATGTGCTCAATCCCGTCTTCTTCTGCCTCCTGATTGTCTGGCTTCTGGTTCCGCTTCGCCTTTTGGCTTTCCTCCTGCTTTTTAGCCGGCTCCTGCTGCCCGGCAGCCTCCATTGCCCGGCGGCGGCGCAGTTCTTCCTTACGCTCTTTCAAAACAGCCAGCCGTTCCGGTGTCCATGTGGCGGAAAGATCCGGAATATCCGTATCCTGCCGCTCCAGGCTGCTGGAAGGGGAAGCATTCTCCTGTCCCAACTGAGCCTCCACAATATGAAAGCGGTATTTATGCTCCTTTGGGGATGGATCCCCTTTTTCTTCCTGCTTTTCCGGCGGCATCTCTTCCGGCTGAAGGTTTTCTGCCTGAGCCGTCTGGACGGCCTCTTCCCGTCCCAGCTTATCCTCCATAAAGACAAACTGGGGCTTTTTCTTCTGCCCGGCAGGTGCCTGCCGTTCCGGCTTGCCTGCCAGATCCCGGCTGGCGGCTTCTACACTGCTGCCCTGGGTCTTGACGGATTGAGCCTTCAGCTCTTCCCGGCGCTCCTCTCCCAGCTTCGCTTCCATAAAAACAAACTTAGGCTTAGGCGGCTGCGCCTCTTCCTTGGCAGGCTCCTGTCTTTTCTGCCCTGTCATCTCTTCCTTAAATTGCTGCCAAAGGCTTTTATGCACCGGTTTTTCCGTTTCCGGAGCAGCCTTCCCTTCTGATACAGGCTTGTCCTCGTCCTCCGGATCGGGCTTTACCTCTGTCCAACGAGGCACTGTCTGAACCGGCTTATCCGGGTCAGGTTTCTTTTCCGGCTCTGCCTTCTTAGGCGGCTCCTTGCTGTTCACTTCCGCAATGATAGTATCCAGATCAAATTGGCTGGACTGTTCTTGATCCACAGAGTCTATCATCTTATGCAGTTCCTTCAGTTCCATGGTATCAAATCTGGGATCTCGCTCACTCATACCTGTGCCTCCATCCGGCGCTGTCTTACTGCCTCATACAGCAGCACTGCTGCCGCCGCCGATGCGTTTAAGGAGTTGACCCGGCCCTGCATGGGGATGCTGACGATAAAATCGCATTTTTCCCGCACGATCCGGCTGATGCCCTCGCCCTCAGAGCCAATGACCAGAGCCGTAGCGCCTCGGAAATCCGCATCGTACAGGCCCTTGTCGCCTCCAGCGTCCGCACCGAACACCCAAATCCCGGCTTCCTTCAGCTTGTCTATGGTCTGAGCCAGGTTGCTCACCTTGGCCACTGGCATATATTCCACTGCCCCAGCAGAAGCCTTGGCGCAGACCGCAGTCAGACCCACGGACCTCCGCTTAGGGATGATGACTCCATGGGCGCCTGCCGTTTCCGCAGAACGGATGATAGCACCCAAATTATGGGGATCCGTGATGCCGTCGCACAGCAGGATAAAGGGCTGCTCCCCCTTGTCCGCCGCTGCCTGCAAAATATCCTCCACAGAGACATATTCCCGGGCTGCCGCCTGGGCAATCACGCCCTGATGAACGCCAGTTTCCGACATCTGATCCAGCTTTCTCCGGTCACAGCTGGTGACCACCACCCCAGCCTCCATAGCCAGGGCGTAAATATCTCCCATTTTGCCGGAGATATCCGACGCCATCCAGATCTTATCCACAGACCGGCCAGAGCGCAGCAGCTCCAGCACAGCGTTGCGGCCCTCGATCAGATCGGTCTCCTCCCGGGTTTCCCAATCCGCCTGGGGCTGTTTCCTTTTTCTATGATAATGCTTTTGTTTTTCCATGTTACCTCTCCCGAAATTGATACGCCTGCCCATAGGCGCTGCCGTCCCAAAGTCCCTTCTCTGGGACAAATGCAAAGGATCCCATCTTTCTCTTATCTCTGCCTGTTACCTGCTTATTATATCATACCTTCCCCCAAATTTTGCGGACCGGAGAGAAATTTTCACAAATTTTTCGTATTTTCCCCAAAAAGAAAATGCACCTCATTTTGGAGGTGCATAAAATCCTGAAGTATCCTAGTTGTTAAAGAACTTTGCGTGGATCGCCTTAACCGCTTTTTCCGAATCATCCTGGTTAATCAGCACGGAGATCTTGATTTCGCTGGTGGAAATCATTCTCACATTGATGCCTGCGTTTGCCAGTGCTTCAAACAGCATAGCGGCAACACCGGTGTTGGAAGCCATACCGGCGCCAACGATGGATACCTTGCTGACATCGGTAGAAACATCCACTTCCTCGTAGCCCAGCAGCTCCTTGCTTTCTTCCAGCAGCTTCTGAACCTCCTCGGCCTCGTTCTGGGCAACGGTAAAGCTGATATCCTTCTTGTCGCCTCTGCCGATGGACTGGAGAATAATATCTACGTTTACCTTCTTCTTTGCCAGCAGGGAGAACAGCTTAAAGGCAATCCCCGGTGTATTTTCCAAGCCTATAATGGCAATCCTTGCTACCTTATCATCCCGTGCTACGCCGCTTACATTCATTTTTTCCATAGTCAGTACCTCCTTAACCTTTGTGCCCGGATTGCGGGTAAAGCTGGAGACAACCTCCAGATCTACGTTATATTTCTTAGCCATTTCCACAGAACGGTTGTGCAGAACCTGCGCGCCCAGAGAAGCCAGCTCCAGCATTTCGCCGAAGGTGATCTCATCCAGCTTCTTGGCATCCGGCACGATCCTGGGATCTGCGGTGTATACGCCGTCTACATCGGTGTAGATCTGGCACAGATCCGCGTGAATAGAAGCCGCGATCGCCACTGCTGTGGTATCCGAGCCGCCCCGTCCCAGGGTGGTGATATCATCATACTTGTTAATGCCCTGGAAGCCGGCAACAATGACAATCTTCTTTTTATCCAGTTCTTCTATAATCCGCTCTGCTCCAACCTTCTTGATACGAGCCGAGGAATAGTTGCTGTCTGTCTGCATACCGATCTGCCAGCCG
The DNA here is from genome assembly GCA_964605215.1 of uncultured Oscillospiraceae bacterium. Classification (GTDB taxonomy): domain Bacteria; phylum Bacillota; class Clostridia; order Oscillospirales; family Butyricicoccaceae; genus CAZSBD01. The sequence continues at coordinate 23,230 of CAZSBD010000002.1, forward strand.
CACAAAGAAATCACCGGATAACCCAGCTTTTCAATGGCCATCGCCAACAGGGACATAGACATCTGCTCCCCACAGGAAAGCAGAACATCCATTTCTCTCTTGGAGGGATGGGGATTGATTTCCTCCGCCTTTTCAATCAAATCGTCTGTGGTATCGCCCTGCGCGGAGACAACAACCACAACGCTGTTGCCTTCCTTGTAGGCAGATGTGACGATGTCCGCCACGTTGAACACCCGCTCTGCGTTTGCTACGGAAGAACCGCCAAACTTCTGCACAATAACACTCATGTTTTTCCTCCTTCTATCTTGTAAAACCTAAAAGTTTTAGTCCTTGGTAACCTGTGCGCCTACTTCATCACAATGGAGAAGCACCGGCGTCCAATTAGGAAATTGATCTTTAAAATACATCTGCGCCCGGGAAAGAAATGTTTTATCCTTTTTATCCACAATGGCGATGATGGAAGGGCCTGCGCCGGAAATGAAGGTACCCAGAGCGCCCATGCCCTTGGCTGCCTTGACCACCTCCAGCCCCTGGGGGATCAGCTTAAAGCGATAGGGCTGATGCAGGCAGTCACCCACAGCCACCCCTAAATTATGCAGGTCTCCGGTAACCAGAGAGCCAGCCAGCAGAGCCGCCCGTGAAAGGTTGAATACCGCGTCCTTGTGGGCAATCTGCTTGGGCAGAATTCCCCGAGCCTTTTCCGTGGAAAGCTCAAAATTGGGGATAAACACCACAAAATCCACCTTGTGGGCAATGGGCACCCGTACATGCCAAACCTTGCCGTATTCCAGCAAAGCCACGCAGAAGCCGCCCAAAATTGCCGGGGTGGAATTGTCCGGATGGCCTTCGATGGAAGCCGCCAGATCAATCACATTTTGCTGAGATAAGGGGTCGCCCAGCAGAGCATTTGCCCCCATAATGCCCGAGATGGTGCAGGCGGAAGAGGAGCCTAGCCCCCGGGTCTGGGGAATCTTGCAGCTCTCCGTAATCTTCAGGCCCTTAAGCGGCACGCCGCAGATGTCATAGACCTTAGCGGCGCACTGATAGATTAAATTGCTTGCATCCTGAGGAACCGGGCTGTCAGATATAATTTCAATGCCGTCATGCTCCTCCAGAGTAATCTCATTATATAAATCCAGGGCAATCCCGATGCTGTCATAGCCGGAACCCATATTGGCGCTGGTAGCCGGTACTTTTACTCGAACCATGCTTTTCTCCTACAGCACCCGCATCTTGGTGATGACAGCCTTGAGCTTGCCTGCTGCCTCATCCAAAGACTTTTCATCCATAGGCTGGGTGATGGCTGCTGTCACGCCGCCGGCCTGGCAAACGGCCTGAACCGGGAGAGCCGCGCGCAGCTCCTCCTCCCCATCCTCACAGCGGATAAACCAGCTGTTTGCAAATTCCGCTGCGGGAGAGATGATATTTTCCTTGGCTGCTACCCAATGTACGGGAATATTTTTGCCGTTGTGCTTGGCGCACTCGATCATATCCGCTACCACGGCAGAAGCGGTGGGCAGCTTGCCTGCGCCCTTGCCGTAGAACATAACCTCGTCTACCATATTGCCCTTAACCATAATGGCGTTAAATACGTCTTCCACCCCTGCCAGCATATGGCTCTTGCTGACCAGATGAGGCGCTACATAAGCAAAGATTTTTTCCGGTTCCCGCTTTACATGGCCGATGAGCTTGATCACATAGCCCAAAGCGTCAGCCGCTTCTACATCTGCCAAGGTGATCTTTGTGATGCCCTGGGCGCTGACAGCGTCCGGATGAACATGCTGGCCAAAAGCCAGGGATGCCAGAATGGCAACCTTTCTCTGGGCGTCAATGCCTTCTACATCTGCCGTGGGATCCTTCTCCGCGTAGCCCTTTTCCTGAGCCTGCTTGAGGGCTGTCTCAAAGGGCAGGTTTTCATGAATCATCTTGGTGAGAATATAGTTGGTGGTGCCGTTTAAAATGCCGCTGATCTCCTCCATATCATTGGCTGCCATACACCGCTGCATCGGCCGGATAATGGGGATGCCGCCGCCAACGGAAGCCTCGAACATATAGTTTACATTGTTCTCCTTGGCCAGACCGATCAGCTCTGCGCCGTGGGTTGCCACCAGCTCCTTGTTGGAGGTTGCCACATGCTTGCCGGCCTTCAAAGCCCGCTTGGTATAATCATACGCGATGGTGGCGCCGCCGATTACCTCGGCTACCACGGTAATCTCCGGGTCCTGCTCCACAATGGAAAAATCGTGGATGACCTTGCTCTCAAAAGGAGTACCGGGAAAATCCCGGATATCTACAATATATTTGATCTCCAGCGGCGCGCCCATGCGCTGGGCGATGGAATCAAAATTTTTCTCAATTACCTCATAAACGCCGGAACCTACCGTTCCGAAGCCTAAAATTGCTGCCTTTGCCATGGAAATGCCCCTCCTATTTATTCACTTGCCAGAATTTCAAATTTAACCACGCCGTCCAAGGCTGCGGCCTGCTTCATCAGCTCTTCTACAGAAATTTGCATAGAGCCGGTGCTGACGGAAATGGTCACTGCCGCCTGCTCGTTAATGGGGATGCTCTGATTGATAGTCAGAATATTGGCCCCGCCCTGTGCCATCAGCCCCAAAATCGAGGAAAGAATACCCGGCTCATCATGGAGCAGGATATGAAAGGTGACGATCCGGTCATGGGTCAGTTCGTAAAAAGGCCGGATGCTGTTTCTGTATTTATAATAAGCACTGCGGCTGATCCCCACCCGTTTGGCCGCTTCGTTGATGGTTTTAACCTTACCTGCCTGAAGCAGCCGGTTGACCTCCACCACCTTCAAAAGCACCTCGGGCAGCATATCCGCCTCAATGATGTAATATTTGGGTTTGGTGTTCATAACGTCCTTCCAATAAATACATTTGTTCTTGTACGCTTGATTATCTTACCACATTTTCCCCTTTGGATGCAACCGCATTTTTTATAAATAATTGTAAAATCCTTTGGTTTTTTTGGGCACTTTTTCCGGCTTTTTTCAAATTTGTCTTTTTTAAAATTGCAAATGTATTTATAAAACGAACAAATCAATTTTCCCTTTTTTTATTTTATGAGCTTTTTATCCGTCCGTTTTCAGCTTTTTTTACAAAATACAGGGTCATAAGCAAACAAAAGGCTCTCTTGACCAGGAGAGCCTTTTATCAAGTGTTTTTTACTTGTCTTCCCCAGTAGATTCCTCGGAAATTTCCGATTCCTCTGTTTTCGGCAGATCCGGGTTTTCCGGCATCTCCGGAATATCCTCTTGGGGCGTTTCCCGGAAAGCCGGCTGCGTTGCCTGAGCTGCCTTTTCTGCCTCCAGCTCCTGTACTGCCGTTTCTTCCGTTTCTACCTCCTCGCCGTTAAACAGCTTGCGGAAGGTATCGCCATCGATGGTCTCATGGATAATCAGATATTCCGCAATGCGCTTCAGCTCTTCCATGTGATCGGTCAGGATCTTTTCACACGCCTTATAAGCATCGGAAATGATCTTATGGACTTCTTCATCAATCTTAGAAGCGGTGGTATCGGAATACGCCTTGCTCATAGCCAAATCCTTACCCAGCACCAAATGGTCGTTATCGCTGCTGTAATCAATGGGGCCGATCCGGTCGCTCATACCGTAGGTAGTCACCATAGAGCGGGCAAAAGAAGTTGCCTGCTTGATATCATTGGACGCACCGGTGGAAATGTCGCCCAGCACCAGCTGCTCAGCGATCCGGCCGCCGAGGCAAACGATAATATGCTCATACATGAAAGTGCGGGAGTAATAATGCTTTTCCTCAGAGGGGATGGGCATGGTAAAACCGCCGGCGCCATTGGAACGGGGGATGATCGTCACATGGTGTACCGGATCCTGGCTGGGCAATACCTGAAAAGCAATGGCATGGCCTGCCTCGTGATAAGCGGTCAGCCGCTTTTCGTCATCGGAAATAATCCGGGTCTTCTTTTCCGCACCCATTTCCACCTTCAGGATGGCTTCTTCGATCTCCTCCTGGGTGATGAATTTCTTATTGCGGCGGGCAGCCAGCAAAGCCGCCTCGTTCAACAGGTTTTCCAGATCTGCGCCGGTGAAGCCCGCAGTGCTTCTGGCAATCTTGCCAAAATCCACATCCGGTTCAAACTGCTTGTTCCGGGCATGGACATGGAGGATATCCTCTCTGCCCTTGACATCCGGCGCGCCTACATAAACCTGACGGTCAAAACGGCCAGGACGCAGCAGAGCCTTATCCAGAATATCCGGCCGGTTGGTGGCGGCAATGACGATAACGCCTTCATTGGCGCCAAAGCCATCCATCTCTACCAGCAGCTGGTTTAAGGTCTGCTCTCTTTCATCGTGACCGCCGCCCAGGCCAGCGCCTCTCTGGCGGCCCACAGCGTCGATCTCATCAATGAACACAATGGCCGGTGCGTTTTTCTTGCCCTGCTCAAACAGATCCCGGACACGGGATGCACCGACACCTACATACAGCTCCACAAAGTCGGAACCGGAAATACTCAAAAAGGGCACGCCGGCCTCGCCGGCCACCGCTTTGGCCAGCAGGGTCTTACCGGTACCGGGAGGGCCTACCAGCAAAATGCCCTTGGGGATACGGGCGCCAATATCGGTAAACTTGCTGGGATTCTTTAAAAATTCTACAATTTCTTCCAGTTCTGCCTTTTCTTCATCCTCACCGGCTACATCGGCAAAGGTCGTCTTTTTGCTCTGATCCGTGGCAAACTTTGCCCGAGCCTTGCCAAACTGCATAGCTCCGCGGCCGCCGCCGTCCTGCCGATTCATCATAAAGAACCAGAACAGCATAAACAGACCGATCATGATCACATAGGGGATAATACTGGTCCACCAGGGCATAGTCGTGGTCTTATAATCGTAATTCTTTAAAATACCCTGCTGCCGCTGCTCCTGAATCAAGTCATCCAGATCGGAATGGAATACAAACTCCGTGGTTTCATCCATGGAATAGGTTTCTGTGGTGCCATCCTGCAAAAGCATGGTCAAAGTGCCGTCATGGATGACAAACTCCTTGACCTGCTGATTTTCGAAATAATTCACCACATCGGAATACAGGATCGCTTTGCTTTCACCCTGATTCAGCAGCAAGCTGACAATGGCAAAAATCACCAGCATGATCAGGATGTAAAGGCCCCATCCCCGAAATCTTTTCTTATTTTTCAAACAGTCTCACACCTTTCGCTTTTAGCCGCCGTAAACCTCCGGCTTTAAAATACCCAAATAGGGCAGATTTCTGTATTTTTCGTCATAATCCAGGCCATAACCCACGATAAATTCATCCGGTACCACATAGCCGCTGTATTTCACCTGCACATGACGCTTGCGCCGCTCCGGCTTATCCAGGAAGGTACACAGGGTCAGGGACTTGGCGCCTTTGGCCTTGAGGATCTCCAGAAGGTAGGAGAGAGTCACGCCGCTGTCCAGGATATCTTCTACAACGATTACGTCCTTGCCGTCCAGCCGCCGATCCAGATCCTTGATGATCTTGACCTCACCGGAGGTTTTGGTGCCGCTTCCATAGCTGGAAACCGCCATAAAGTCAATGGTACAGGGAATATCTATATTTCGCACCAAATCTGCCATAAAAACAAAAGAGCCCTTCAGAACACTGACCAGAAGTGGTGTCTTCCCCTGATAATCCCTGGAGATTTGCTGTCCCATCTCCCGTACTTTGGCCTGAATCTGCTCTTGCGTATAGAGAACCTGTAAAATATCTTCTCTCATTTGTGTCATTTTACTCCTTTAGATGTATTTTATCAAACTCTATTTTTAAAAATTCCCCGCTGCCGCCTTGCCGCTCTGCCGCCATACCCAAGCCTGGGATGCAGATGACGCCGTTTTTGTCCGCCACCACCGGCAGGCTGTCCCGGAGATAAGCAGGAATCTTTTTTTCTCCGTATAATTTTTTCAAGGTTTTGTGACCAGCGTGACCTGCCAGCTGGATTTTATCTCCCGGCTGCCGTCCCCGCACACACAAAGTATTAAAATCTATTTTATCACAGCTCAAATAAAAAATATTAAACAAATTGTTAACTTGGGATCGCTCCCGGGTTCGGCATGCATGCAAAACAAAGCCGGGCAGGCGAAGCCCCTTTTGAGGTACAGTTAAAGGTATAAACTCCATATTTTCCTCATTCTGCGGACCCAGCCGCAGCTTTTCATAAACCCGTTGGGCCTGTATCCCCCCTGGCAGATCCAGGACAGCCGACGGCCCTTTTTCCTTTAGGGCGAAAACTGCCTCTATATGCTTTTGTTCCGGAATAATGCTGAATTCCTGCTTTAAAACCTGCCGCAAAACCCGCCGGGCCATAACCGGCGGCAGCTGCCAAAATCCGCCGCCCAACAGCACCTGTCTCCCTTCCCGGCAAGAAAGCTCTTTTGTCAGCCGAGCTGCTTCCTGTTCCAAATAGCCAAGCTCCTCCCGCAAAAGGCGGGTACAGTCTGCGGCGTGCTTTTCCGCCTGGGGATTGATCTGCCGTAAAACAGGAATACAGTGATGGCGAATCCGGTTACGGATACAATGGTCGGTTTCATTGGTGGAATCCGTCACAAAGCCCTGTCCCTTTTCCCCAAGATACTGCAAAATTTCCTGCCGATCTGTATCCAGCAGAGGGCGGATCATTTGACCCCGCACTGGCGGGATGCCCCGCAGGCCGTCCGGCCCTGTGCCCCGTGCCAGATGATAGAGGATGGTTTCCAGATTGTCGCCCCCATGATGGGCGGTGGCGATCCGGTTTGCCCCCTCTGCTTTGGCTGCTTGCTGCAAAAAATCATAGCGCATTTGGCGGGCGCCTGTTTCCAGGCTTATCTTATGAGCCTTACAATAGGCTGCCACATCCTCCTGACCAAACTGGCAGGGGATCTTTTTCTCCCGGCAGAGACGCCGGACAAAGTCCTCGTCCCGCTGGGCTTCCTGCCCCCGCAGCCGATGATTGAAATGGCCGGCGCAAAGGGTAAAATCCAATTCCCCGGCCAATTCCTCCAGCACCAGCAAAAGAGCGACAGAATCCGCTCCGCCGGACAGGGCGCACAGCACCCGATCCCCCGGCTTAAGCATATTTTCCCGCTCTATGGTGCGTTTTACCTGTTGTTTTAGCATTAATGCACCCGATCCTGGTTGGTAAAGGTGGTATATTGGCCGATCCACTGAAGCTCCACCGTTTTGGTGGCGCCGTGACGGTTTTTGGCCACGATGATTTCCGCAATGTTTTTCTTTTCGCTGTCTTCGTTATAGTAATCGTCCCGGTAAATAAACAGTACAATATCCGCGTCCTGCTCAATGGCGCCGGATTCCCGCAGGTCAGACAAAATAGGCCGCTTTTCACCGCCCCGCTGCTCTACCGCACGGGAAAGCTGGGACAAGCAGATCACCGGCACGTTCAGCTCCTTGGCCATGATTTTCATCGCACGGGAAATTTCCGCGATTTCCTGGGTTCGATTGTCGCTGCGCTTGCCCGACTGCATCAGCTGTAGATAGTCGATGACGATCAGCCCCAGGTTTTCTCCCAGGCGGCGGCACTTAGCCTTAATCTCCGCCACGGTGATCGCCGGATTATCATCCACATACAGCTGGGTCCTGGCCAGCACCTTCGTGGCTCTGGCGATCTTCATCCAGTCTTCTTCCTCCAGCTCGCCGGTTCGTAGCTTCTGGGAATCAATCAAGGCTTCACTGGACAGGAATCGGGAGGCCAGCTGTTCCTTGGACATTTCCAGCTGGAACACCGCCACCGCCTTGCCGGAAACCTTGGCCCCGTGCAGGGCAATATTCAAAGCAAAGGCGGTCTTGCCCATACCGGGCCGGGCCGCGATCAGGATCAGATCGGAAGGATTCAGCCCAGTCAGCGCCCGATCCAGCTCGGTAAAGCCGGTGGGCATACCGGGGATCTCCCCCACATTCCGGGACAAGGCATCCAGCTTGGGATACAGCTCTGTGGTAATGACGCTTTTAATATGAGTCAGACCCCGAATTTCCCGGCCATGACGGACAGCATAAATCCGCTGCTCCGCCACCTCGGCAATGTCGGAAGCGTCTCCCGCTCCCTCCATCGCCAGATTTTGAATTTCCGCCCCGACCTTGGCAATCTCCCGCAGCATTGCCTTATCCCGCACAATAGCGGCATATTCCGTCACGTTAGCCGCTGTGGGCGTCACCTCCATCAGCTGGGTCAGATAAGTCCCGGCATCGTCATAAATCCCCTGGCTCTTCAGCTGATCCAGCACGGTCACCGCGTCGATTTTGAGACCGTTTGTGAACATGGAGAACATGGTCTCAAAGATCTTCTGGTTTTCTTCAAAATAAAAGTCTGCTGGCCGAATCCGCTCAATGACCTCGGCAATGCAGGCCGGGTCAATGAGCATCGCTCCGATTACCGCCTGCTCCGCTTCCGCAGATTGGGGCATTTGTTTGAGCAGCAGCTCATCCATTTTCACCGGCCTCCTTTTGCTTTACTGCTTTTCTGTTACCTTAACGATAGCGTTGCCCACGATCTCAGGGAACAGCTTTACCTTTACCTGATAAGAACCGAAGTTCTTGATATTCTCGTCCAAAACGATCTTCCGCTTGTCAATCTCAATATCATACTGAGCCTTGAGAGCGCCTGCGATTTCCGCCGCAGTCACAGCGCCGAACAGCCGTCCGCCGGAGCCTGCCTTGGCTTCAATGGTCACTGGGGTATTCTTAAGCTTTTCCGCGATCTCCTCTGCCTTAGCCTTATCCTCTGCCAGCTTGTGAGCCTTGGAAGCGTCCGCCTGCTTTTTCAGGTTCATCGCATCATTGGTTGCCAGCACTGCCAGCTTCTTGGGCAGCAGGAAGTTTCTGCCGTATCCCTCGGATACGTCTACCAGATCACCCTTCTTGCCCTTACCTTTTACATCTTGCTGAAGAATTACTTTCATTGGTTTACTCCTTTATGTTATCCATTTTTGCTGGTTTTTTCCTTTTTTTCCGCCTTTTCGGCTTCTTTGCGTTTGATATCCTGGAAGTAGTCATCCAAAACCTGGCGTACTTTGCCTTCCAGCTGTTCAGCGGTCATACCGGTGATCTGAGCGCCTGCAGCGGTAATATTGCCGCCGCCGCCCAGGGCCTCCATCATAACCTGCACGTTGATCTTGCCGAGGGAGCGGGCGGAAACCACCAGCTTACCGTCCTCCCGCACCGCCACGATGCTGGCATTGATGCCAATAATATTTAAAAGCTCATCAGCAGCCTGACCGGCCACGGCTCGATCTACAGATTTTTCCGTAATGGCGATTACCACGCCATTATCCAGGGATTTGGCCTCCTGGATAATACTCTGCTTCTCCATATAGCCCGTGAAGGAGCTTTGAAACATCCGCTTGACCTCTGTCATATCCGCACCGGCCCGGCGCAGATAAGCGGAAGCCTCAAAGGTTCGCACACCGGTTTTTATCGTGAAGCCCTTGGTATCCAGGTAGATGCCTGCCAGCATGCATTCCGCCTCTGTCTTGGTAATAAAGCGGTTTGGCACCATGTATTGCAGCAACTCACTCACAAGCTCACATGCAGAAGACGCATAAGGCTCGTGCATATTGACTGCACAGTTTTCAATATACTGAGCTGCCCGGCGGTGATGATCGATGATGGCCACCTTGTTGGCCGCCTGCAAAAGTGTCTCAGATTCCACCATATCCGGCCGGTTGGTATCCACAATCACCACCAGGGTGTTCCGATCCGCCATTAAAACCGCATCCTCAGGACTAATCATCACCCCTGCATATTCCGGCGTAGCTTCCAGCCGGTTGATGAAGGCACGGGCCACGCTTTTGCGCTTATCCACTACGATTTTCACGGTTTTTCCGTACCGCCGCACTGCGCAGGCAACCCCGGCCGCAGCGCCGATGCTGTCGATATCCGAGATTTTATGACCCATAACCAGCACTATAGAGGAATCCTTAATCAGACGGCTTAAAGCGTTGGCCATCACACGGGACTTAACCTTGGTTCGCTTTTCCACTTCCTTGGACACACCGCCGTAAAATTCAAAGTTAAACTTGTTTCGGATCACCACCTGGTCGCCGCCTCGGGACAGAGCCATTTCCAATGCCAAAATGGCATTGGAGGCCTTTTCCTTGAGGGTGTCCCCGTCCTTGCCAAAGCCAATCGACAGAGTGGCGTTAATCCCGCTCAGGCTCTGGATGGAGCGAACGTCGTCCAAAATGGTAAACTTCCGATTTTGGATGATCCGGAAATCCCGCTCCTCTAAAATAAACAGATATTTATCCCGGTCATATTTTCGGAGATAGCCGTTAATTTCCGCTGTCCAGCCGCTGAGCCGCTTGTCAATCTCCGTCAGAATGCTGGATTTTTCCGATTCCGTGATATCGCCGCCTACCAGCTCTTCATAGTTGTCGATGGCAATAATGGCAATAACGGGGGCATGATCCTTCTTTTCCTGGCGCAGCTCCACAGTTTCCGTGCATTCTTCAAAATACAGGGTCGTGAGCACTGCGTCGCTGATGGACTTGGAACGGACCAAGTTGCCGAACACCTTATAGTATTTCTCCCCGATGCACACCTCACCAGGATAAACGCCCCGACCTTCCATCAGCCATTTGGTGTCCAGACCGGGCACCACCTCAGACAGGTTCGCTTCGATCACATTGGTATCTTTCCCGCCATAAATATCAAAAAACAATTCGTTGCACCACAAAACGGTCCCATTGCCCGCTGCTGCGATGAGCACAGGAATGGGAAAATTAGTGATAGCATCGTTAGAAACAATGCTGACATTGACAGAAAGCTCTTCAAAATACTTTTGCAGCTCCCGCTTTCTTCTTTTGACAGAATTCTGAAAAATAACAATCACAAGCAGAACCACCAGCAGTTCAAAACCGCCCAGCCGCCGGTTCAGATGAAAGCCGGCTACGGCAAACAACAACAGCAAGGCATAAAAGATGCCATATTCTGTTTTAATCAGTTTAGAAATCTTTTGATCTCCCACGGATTCATCTCCCTCCGCAGATAAATATACAGTTTTATTATAGCAAAAACATTTTAAAAAACAATCGTATTATTGCCAATTTTCTTGAAAAGCAACAAAGCACCCGGCGCCTTTTCGCGCCGGATGCTTTGTTTTTCATAGAAAATCCGTTTTTTCACAGCTTTTACTTGATATAGACCTTTTCTAAAATACCGTTCATTTTGGCCAAGAACAGGCCATAATTAGTAATGGGCACCTTCTGCTGCGCTGCCCGGCTGATCCGGTTTACGATATGCTGCCGGCTGAACATACAGCCGCCGCAATGGATAATCAGATCATAGCCCGTCAGATCCTCAGGATAATCCGTACCGCTGACCACATCGATTTGGATGCTGTCCCCAAACTTGCGCCGCAGGACATCGGGGATTTTTTTGCGGCCGATGTCCTCGGAGACAGGGGCGTGGGTACATGCCTCGGCAATGAGAACCTTGGATTTTCCATTTAAGGTGTCAATGGCCTGGGCGCCCTCAAAGTACATCTCAATATCTCCCTTATAAGCGGCAAACAAAATGGAAAAGGAAGTCAGCACGCTGTCATGGGGCTTATAGGCATAGGCGGCCGCAAAGGCCTGGGAATCTGTAATAATCAGCTTGGGAGATTCTTTCAACGCCGCCAGGGCCACCGGCATTTTTTCCGCCGTAACGCTGACAACCACGCACTTTTTATCCAAAAGCTCCCGGGTCACCTGTACCTGGGGCAGAATGAGCCGGCCCTTGGGCGCACCGCTGTCCTGAGGCATGATCAGCATAACCACATCCCCCTCGCCGCACAAATCGCCGGTAATGGTTCGTTCGCCAAAGCCGGATGGCACCAGAGGCACCAGCGCCGCCAGAATGGCATCCTTACCTTCCCCTGTGAGAGCCGAAGCGGTCAAAGGCGCAATTCCGGTCTCCATTTCCACCTTTTCCTTTTTCACCTGGATATCGGGACAAATGTCTGTTTTGTTAAGCACCAGCAAAACGGGAATATGCCGATGGCGAAGCTTTGCAATCCATACAAATTCTTGGTCATAGTCCTCATCCGTGCTGTCAAACACAACGATGGCCATATCGCACCGCTCCACAGCGCCTTCTGTCCGGGCAACCCGCAGTCGACCCAGCTCGCCTTCGTCATCAAAGCCAGCCGTATCAATAAAGCTCACAGCGCCGATGCCACGAACCTCCATCGGCTTTGCCACAGGATCTGCCGTGGTGCCAGGGGTAGCGGATACAATGGCGGTATTCTGTCCGGTCAAGGCGTTGATGAGGGAGGATTTACCGCTGTTTCGTTTGCCAAAGATGCCGATATGTAGTCGTTCCGCGTTTGGTGTGCTGCTCATAAACATTACTCCTTCTTTTCAACCTTTTCCCTATTCTATGAAATGTTTGCTTGTTTAGAAACGGAAGTCCCGCTCACCCTGGGCAATCTTTTCCATCCGCTCCACAACAACCTCTCTTACCTTATCCTTGGGGATGGTAGGCAGCTCCTTCCGGATCAGAGCCTCGCCTATCTTCCGGGTCTCCGGGGAAGCGTAGTCTTCCAAATATTCCTTCAGTGTCATCAGAGCGTTGGGGTGACAGCAGTTTAAAATCTGACCTGCTTTACACAGACTCATAAACCTGTCACCAGTCCGGCCTTCCCGGTAGCAGGCTGTGCAGAAGGAGGGTACATAGTCCATCTCCATCAGCCAGCGGATCACCTCGTCCAAAGTTCGCCGGTCGGTTACGTCAAACTGTACCGTGTCATCCGGCCGGTCTTCCTCCTGATAGCCGCCCACAGAGGTCCGGGAACCGCCGGAGATCTGAGAAATACCCAGGTGCAGCACCCGCTCTCTGGATTTCTCGCTTTCCCGGGTGGAAACGATCATGCCGGTGTAAGGCACGGCGATCCGGATACAGGCTACGATTTTGGCAAAAATGTCGTCATTGATGCTGTTATCAAAGGTATTGGGATCGATATCCTCTGCCGGGCAGATCCGAGGCACACTGATGGTGTGAGGGCCAACGCCGAAAGCTGCCTCCAAGTGCTCCGCATGCATCAGGATACCGGTAAAATCATACCGGTAGTTTTCCAGACCGTAAAGAACACCCAGGCCTACATCGTCAATGCCGCCTTCCATGGCCCGATCCATAGCCTCGGTATGATAAGCATAGTCATGCTTAGGCCCTGTGGGATGGAGCTTTTCATAATCTTCCTTATTGTAGGTTTCCTGGAACAGGATGTAAGTGCCGATGCCCGCTTCCTTCAGCTTTCGGTAATTTTCTACGGTGGTAGCCGCAATGTTCACGTTGACACGGCGGATGGCGCCGTTTTTATGCTGAATGGAATAAATGGTGTTAATGCTTTCCAAAATATATTCGATGGGGTTGTTGACCGGATCCTCGCCTGCCTCGATGGCCAGGCGCTTGTGACCCATATCCTGCAAGGCGATAACCTCCTTACGGATCTCCTCCTGGCTCAGCTTTTTGCGGGCAATGCCTCCCTGCTGATGGTAGGGACAGTATACGCAGCCGTTGACGCAGTAGTTGGACAGATACAGAGGGGCAAATAAAACAATTCGGTTGCCGTAAAAGTCCTTTTTAATTTGTTGAGCCAGCTCATAGATTTCCTGGTTTTTGTCCTCCAGGTCGCAGTCCAAAAGCACCAGGGCATCCCGGTGGTTCAGGCCCTTGCGCTTTCTGGCCTTTTCCAGGATCCCATCGATGAGCTGGGCGTTGCGCTTATTGGCCTGCGCATAGGCCATAGTCTCCCGAATTTCCTCATCACTGATAAATTCTGCCGCAATTTTTGATTTGGGATCATACATAATTTTTGCTTCCTTTCTTTCGGGTCAGAATCTCTTCCCCGTTAGCTGATGTTGCTGACTTTTGCATAAACGGCTTTGGCAGTTACCCCAGACAGCCGGCCGATCTTGCCGGATAGACTGTTAATCACATCCTGGGGCGCGTCCAGCACCACGCTGATGATGCAGATTTTCCGCTTGGCATAGGGGATGCCCATACGCCCGATAATGTAATTACTGTACTGATGCAGAATGCCGTTGATGGCTTCCGCAGAATCCGGGTTCTGCACCACAATGCCGATTTGCGCCACGCGAGTTTCCATCCTGATTCCTCCATTTTTTCATGTGGAAAAGGGGTGGCCTCCCTTTTCAAAAAGCATCGGTTTTGACACCGGTAAACTTTATATGTTTATCATACCAAGAGCATGTCGGTTTTTCAATTCTTTTTTACTGGTTTTTTTACTCTTTTTCTGCCTATTTCTGTGAAAAATGACCTTGACTTTTTTGGCAGACCCGCCTAAAATAGATTGAAAATTGGTGCTACCAATTTCATATCACTCGTTGCCGGCAGCCATGGAAAGCGCTTTTCCCTTCTGGGCTGCGGTTTTATTGGGGGGTTTTTTATGAAATGGATTACACAATTCGGCATTATTTTAGGGATTACCTTTGTTGGTGAACTGCTGCATGCCTTTTTGCCCCTGCCTGTGCCCGCCAGCATCTACGGTCTGGTGTTGATGCTGGCGCTTTTGGGAACCGGCGTTTTAAAGCTGCGTCAGATCCGGCAGGCCAGTGATTTCCTTCTGGATATTATGCCCATGCTCTTTGTTCCCGCCGGTGTAGGGCTGATGGCTTCCTGGGCCGATCTCGCGCCCATCTGCTTGCCGGTGATTTTAATTACCGTAGTGACCACGGTGGCAGTTATGGCGGCAGCGGGCCTTGGCACTCAGTTTATGCTCCGCCGCGAGAAAGGAGAAGGCCATGAATGAGCTGTTTCTGGATTCCGTCTATTTTGGCGCGGTGCTGACGGTCGCCGCTTTTCTCGTAGGTCGCTGGCTGCAAAGGCGGCTGCGTCAGCCCTTTTTGAACCCTCTGCTGATATCCATCCTGCTGATTATTCTGCTTTTAAAGCTTTGCCATGTGAGTTACGATACTTATAACGGCAGCGCCCAGTACATCAGCTATCTTCTCACCCCGGCAACGGTCTGCCTGGCCATTCCCCTTTATGAGCAGCTTTCCCTGCTGAAGAGCCATTGGAAAGCCATTCTGGTTGGCATCCTGTGCGGCGTGCTGGCCAGCTTAGGCAGCACCTTAGCCCTGTGCGCCCTGTTCGGCTTTACCCACACCCAGTATGTTACGCTGCTGCCCAAATCCATTACCACCGCTATCGGTATGGGCGTTTCCCAGGAACTGGGCGGCATTGTCACCATCACCGTGGCGGTCATCATTATCACCGGGATTTTGGGCAATATCCTG
>CAZSBD010000003.1:0-27183 GCA_964605215.1 uncultured Oscillospiraceae bacterium
TATTTTTTCAATTGTCTACTTGACGGGGAGCGGTTCAGATGACTGCCGGGTCTTGTCTTGTATAAATCGGTATCAAAAGAAAGAAGTTAAAAACCTTTGTATAACCGATAATTTCTAATAAATGGTAAAAATATTGTCAGATGTTATAAATGTACGATTATATTTTTTATAGATATGTCAGCAAGAACAAAAATTTTTGAGAATTTGATTGCGTATTTGTGGTTTTTGTACTATAATAGCAAATTATAGAAAGAAGTAAGCTAAAAATGGCAGAAAGGGAGCCTTATGACGATACATCAACCCGGAATTTTGCCGGAATCCAAAATTTATTTCTGGACCGCCACGGATTTTGCGCGATCTGCACTGACCTATATCAAAAGCGGGGGGGTGTATCACTGTGATCAAAATTATGTATCCGCACCGGAATGCACCAAGCTATATGCCTTGGTTTGGGTGAAGGAGGGTGAGCTGTATTTACAGACAGGAACGAAGGAATACCGAATGAAGGCCAATACCGTATTTTTGCTGGACTGCCGGCAGCCGCACTGCTATCGGGTAGGAAATCGGGCTGTGTTTGCATGGATTGATTTTGACGGTGTCCAGTGTGAAGCCTATTACCGCTTTTTAGAGGAAAACAGCAAATGGATGGTATCCGGCCGGGACAGCGCCGGCGTGATTGAGGTGATGGAGCGGCTGATGACGGGTTTACAGACAGGCATGATCCACGATCACCAGATTTCCGTATGCCTCCAGGATGTTTTTAATAAAATGGTGCTGCCCTGTGAAAAGGGACGGATGGTGGAATATGACCCGATGATTCAGGAGGCTATCCGCTATATTGCAGAGCATTATCAGGAGGAGCTGTCTCTGGAAAAAATTGCGGATTGGGTGGAGCTGAGTTCCTTCCACTTTGCCCGTGTTTTTAAAAAGAACACCAACATTACCCCGCATGAATACCTTCTCAATGTGCGCATCCAAAACGCAAAGAAACTGCTGTATGCCTCCGATCAGTCTGTGGAGGAGATTGCCAAATCCTGCGGTTTCAACAGTACATCTCATTTTATCCGTGTTTTTAAAAAATACACCAATATTACGCCAAAGCAGTTCCGCCAGACCCAGTTTTAAAGGATTCTTTCAAGATTTGCAAATCATTCACAAATTGGCTATTGATTTTTTGGTGAAAAGAGAGTAAGATATACCTTGTTAGCACTCAAGGAGTGAGAGTGCTAACAAGGTTTTATTTTTGACTGGGAGGCAATGCAACATGGAAAAGAAGGAATTTAAAGCGGAGTCCAAAAGACTGCTGGATTTAATGATTCATTCTATTTATACCAATCGAGAGATTTTTCTGCGGGAGCTGATTTCCAACGCCAGCGACGCCACAGATAAATATTATTATAACGCTATGAAGAAGGGCGAAACCGGCGTAAACCGGGACGAGCTGCCCATCTCCATCGCGGCGGACAAAGAGGCTCGTACTCTGACCATCGAAGACCACGGCTGCGGTATGACCCGGGAGGAGCTGGAAGCCAACCTGGGCACCATCGCCAAGAGCGGCTCCCTCAGCTTTAAACAAGAGCATGGCGGCGAAGAAGATGTAGACATCATCGGCCAGTTTGGCGTAGGTTTCTATTCTGCCTTTATGGTAGCCAAGGAAGTAGAGGTTATTTCCCGCAGCACCCAGGAAGAGCAGGCATACCGCTGGAAATCCGAAGGGTCTGAGGGCTACACCATTGAGGAAGCGGACAAGGCGGAAAACGGTACCAAGATCATTATGCATCTGAAGGACAATACGGAAGAAGAAAATTATGATGAATTTTTGGAGACCTATCGGCTGCAGAATTTGATCCGCAAATATTCCGATTATATCCGGTATCCC
This sequence comes from uncultured Oscillospiraceae bacterium, assembly GCA_964605215.1. GTDB lineage: Bacteria > Bacillota > Clostridia > Oscillospirales > Butyricicoccaceae > CAZSBD01. The sequence goes on from CAZSBD010000003.1 coordinate 1,880, forward strand.
ATTCGGATGGACGTTGTTCATACCCGGGTCAAGGAAGGCACGGAGGACAGCGAAAAGAAGGAATACGAGGATTACACGGTCAACGAGACCATCAACAGCATGGTGCCGATCTGGAAGAAAAAGAAGAGCGAAGTGACGGAAGAAGAATATGCTACCTTCTTCAAGAGCAAGTTTTATGAGCACAGCGATCCCTTGCGGGTAATCCGGTCTTCTGTAGAGGGCGTGACCACTTACAGCGCCCTGTTGTTTATACCGGCGGAAAAGCCCTTTAACTACTATTCCAAGGACTTTGAGAGGGGCCTGCAGCTGTATTCCAACGGCGTACTGATTATGGAAAAGTGCAGCGACCTGCTGCCGGAATACTTTGGCTTTATCCGGGGCATTGTGGATTCCGCCGACCTGTCTCTGAACATTTCCCGTGAGATGCTCCAGCATGACCGCCAGCTGAAGGTGATGGCAAACAGCCTGGAAAAGAAGATCAAATCCGAGATGCAGGCCATGCTGAAAAACGATCGGGAGAAGTATGAGAAGATGTTTGAGGAATTCGGCATCTCTATGAAGTTTGGCATGTACACAGATTACGGCGTACACAAGGATGTACTTAAGGATCTGGTGATGTTCCATTCTTCCTTCAGCGATAAGCTGACCACTTTGTCCGAGTATGTTTCCCGGATGAAGGAAGAACAGAAGTACATCTACTACGCTTGCGGGGATTCTACCGCGAAGCTGAGCATGCTGCCCCAGGCGGCTCCTGTTAAGGAAAAGGGTTTTGAGGTGCTGTATTTCACCGACGATGTAGATGAGTTTGCCATTAAGATTCTGGAGAAATATGAGGACAAGGAGTTCCGTAACGTAGCAGCCGGCGACCTGGGTCTGGAAAGCGACGAGGAAAAGGAAAAGATCCAGAAGATCTGTGAGGAAAATCAGGGAATGCTGGACGCTCTCAAGGAAAAGCTGGGTGACAAGGTGGCAGCTGTCCGGCTGACCAACCAGCTGGAAAATCACCCGGTATGCCTGTCCACCCAGGGCGGTATGTCCCTGGAGATGGAGAAGGTATTAAACGCAATGCCCTCCGGCATCCCCATGAAGGCAGAGCGGGTATTGGAGATCAATGCGGAGCATCCGGTCTTTGAGACTCTGCGCCGGGTATTTGAAGAGGATCAGGGTAAGATTGGAGATTATGCGGATATTCTGTATAACAACGCCCTGCTGATTGAGGGCCTGCCCATTGAGGATCCGGTGGCTTATTCCAATGCGGTTTGCAACCTGCTTGTGAAATAAGCACGGAAAGCGTAGATGCCGCAGCTTTTTTGGATATTCCAATGGACGCTTTGCGCAAAAGACAGAATTGACAAGTTGAGCCGACAGGTGTTACAGAATACCTGTCGGTTTTCTTGCTCAAAAAATAACACAAAGCGTGTTGACAAAAAGAAAGAAACCAGATAGTATAAAAAATAGGAACACGATTTGTGTAAAGAAAAAAGAACAGGTTTAGCCTGTTCTTTTTCTTTTGCCTGAGTGAGGGCGGGCGGCAGATCGTGCCGCTAAAAAGGAAAGGAGGGAGACGGATGGCACAGGAACAGACCCAGGAGGCTTTGAAGCGGCTGAGGGAGCTGGCCCAATCGGATAACGAGCAGGTAGCGCTTAAGGCGGCGGTAGAGCTTTTAAACCGGGAGTCCAAAAACGGCGAACCGGAGGAAAAGGAAGGCAGCTGGGTCCTCAAGGGCCCTTAGGGGTTAAGGCTGCCGGATAAAAGGCGGCTGAACCGCAAGGCCTTTAACAGCTGGGTCTGGCGGGGGTTGAGCGATTACCGCAGGCGGTACGAGGTTTATTACGGCGGCAGCGGCAGCGGAAAAAGCTACGGGGCTGTACAGAAAATGGTTCTCAAGGCTGCCGCCAACCCCCGGCGGGTGCTGGTGATCCGAAAGGTAAAGGCGACTCTGGGAGACAGCATTTACCGGCTGACCCGAAGCATCCTGACCCAGATGGCCCCAGAGATGGGGCTTGGGATTAAGGAAAATAAAAGCGAGATGTGCCTGAGCATGTCAAATGGCAGCGAGTTTTTATTCAAGGGTATGGACGACTCGGAAAAGCTGAAGTCGATTGCGGACATTACCGATGTGATGATCGAAGAGGCCACGGAGCTGACCTTAAACGATTTTACTCAGATTGATATCCGGCTGCGGCCGCCCAAGGAGGTGGCGATGCCCCAGATTTATCTGATGTTCAACCCGGTATCCAAGGCCAACTGGTGCTACCGTCACTGGATTTTGCAGCCGCCCAAGGAGGCCAAGATCATTCGCACCACCTACCGGGACAACCGGTTTTTAAGCCCAGCTTACAAAAAGACCCTGGAAAAGCTCATTGACAGCAATCCGGCCTATTACCGGATCTACTGTTTGGGGGAATTTGCTTCTTTGGAAAAGCTGGTTTTTCCCGTTTACGAAAAACGAAAAATCCGGCCCCAAGAGATAGCGGAGTTTCCCCAGTTTGTAGGGCTGGACTTTGGCTATGTCAACGATCCCTCTGCCATTGTGTGGGGACGGTATGACAAGGAAAATAAGGCTATTTATATTTTGGGAGCTTACGAAAAAAAGGGAATGCTCAACGATCAGATTGCGGATAAGCTCCGGGAGTTGGGCTTTGCCAAGGAAGTGATCGTAGCGGACAGCGCGGAGCAGAAATCCATTGCGGAAATCCGGCGGCAGGGCATCAGCCGTATCCGGGGGGCAGTCAAGGGCAGCGGCAGCATCCGGCGGGACATCGACCGGATTTTAAGCTGCCGCCTGATCGTAGAGGAAAGCTTGAGCGACTTTTTGGAGGAGCTGGAAAACTACAGCTGGGCCAAGGAGAAGGACGAATATGTAAACCGGCCGGCAGACAGCTATAACCATTGTATGGACGCGATGCGCTATGGCTTGCAGGCGGTGATGGAACAGAAAGGAATGAGAATTTTAAAATGACAGCGGAGGAGTTGGAAAAGCTGCTGAAAAAGCATATGGGCGGCCATATGCAGCTGGTGAGCAGGGGGCGAAAGGCTGCCCTATATTACCGCAACCAAAACGACATTCTACGGGAAAAAAGCCCGGAAAATCTGAGCCGCACGCCCAGTGGCATAGATCCTTTACGCACAGCGGACAACCGGATATCTCATAACTGGCATAACCTGTTAGTCAACCAGAAGGCGGGATATCTGTTTACCAACCCCCCGGTCTTTGACCTGGGAGAGGAAAAGAGAAATAAAAAGCTACGGCAGGTACTGGGGGAAGATTTTGCCCGGCTGTGCAAGGATCTTTGCATTGAGGCATCTAACACGGGGATTGCCTTTCTCCATGTGTGGGAAGGGGAGGACGGCACCTTTGAGATGGACACTGTATCCGGGATGGAGGTCATTCCCCTTTTTGATCGGGGGATCCGCCGCAAAATGACAGCGGTCATTCGGCTGTATCAAGGAGAACTGGACGGTCAGCGAGCGGATTTTTATGAATATTGGGACCAGGAAAAAGGGACGTTTTTTGTGCGCAAAAGCGGCAGGCTGGAGCCTTACCCCTTGTTTGGCGAAAAAAATGAAATCTCCCATCCCTTTGGGGTGACACCCTTTATTCCCTTCCCCAACAATAATCTGATGAGTTCGGATCTGGAAAGCGTCAAGCCCCTAATCGACGTTTATGACAAGATCTACAGCGGCTATGTCAACGACATTGAGGATATCCAGCAGGTGATCTTCATCCTGACTAACTACGGGGGAGAAAACCTAGAGGAATTTTTATCCGATTTAAAGCGGTACAAGACTGTGGACATGCAGCAAAACGGGGATGGGGATCATTCGGGGATTTCCACCCTGACCATTGACATTCCCGTGGCCGCCCGCAACGATTTGCTGGCGATGACCCGGAAGCAGATCTTTATCTGCGGTCAGGGAGTAGATCCGGAAAATGAGCAGTTTCAATCTGCCAGCGGCGTGGCTCTGCGGCATCTGTACAGCCTGCTGGAGCTCAAGGCGGGACTGATGGAGACGGAATTCCGCCAGGGCTTTCATCAGCTGATCCGGCTGATCCTGACCTATTTAGGACAGGATACACAGGAGATTTCCATCAACCAGAGCTATTTTCGCAGCGCTGTGCAGAATGATTTAGAGCAAGCGCAGATTTTGTCCTATGTGAAGGATGTTTCCTCAAAGGAAACCGTTGCCAAGGCCAACCCTATGGTGGATGACTGGCAGCAGGAAATGCGGCAGCTGCGCAAACAGGAAAAACAAAAGGAAGCAAAACAGGAGGCATAAAAATGGAAGAAATTTTGGCTTATTTACGAGAAAACGGCGTGCCGGAGGAGGTGCTGGCTACAGTGGAGCAGATGGCTCAGAGCCGGATGGAGCAGCAGAATATGGAGCAGGCGCTGGATCATGAGCTGCTGCGGGCAGGAGCTCGCAACCTGACAGCGGTAAAAGCGCTCCTTGACCGGGAAGGCTTGCATTACGCCGACGGCAAAGTGCAGGGTTTGACTCCGATGCTGCAGCAGCTGCGCCGGGAATGCGGCTATCTGTTTGGCGGCGGCCAGGGCTATCAGCCTCAGGGGGGTATGACCCCGCCGGATCCGTCCCAGATGACAGACCGGGAATATTTTGACTATATCAAAGCACAGAAGAGAAGATAAAGGAGGATTATGATGAATAACTTTTTATCTGCACAGGAAATCGCCAGACAGGCTCTGCCCATTTTGCAGGACAATCTGGTATTCCCCGCCCTGACCTTTCAGGAGTACAGCAATGACTTTGCCCGCAAGGGTGACACCATCCAGATCCGAAAGCCTCCGGTTTACACTGCCGATGAATTTAACGGCGAGATTCGCCGTCAGGACATTGTGGAAAAGCCGGTGCTGGTGACACTGGATAAAATCGCGGATGTTTCCGTGGAGATCGGCGCCAAGGAAATGGCCCTTTCCATTGAGGATTTCAACAGCCAGGTGCTGGCTCCGGCTATGGCAGCCATTGCCGAGAAGATCAATCGGGATGGCATGCAGCTGTATCGAGACATTCCCTACACCTGCGGCACAGCCGGCACCACACCGGCTCAGCTGGACATTTTTGCCCAGGCTTCCAAGGTGTTAAACCGCAACCGGGCGCCAGTTTCTCCCCGCTATGGTATTTGGGATTATGAAGCCCTGTCCAAGCTGCAGATCATTCCGGCGGTGGTCAATGCGGAGAAATCCGGAGATAACAAGTGCCTGCGGGATGGCTCCATCGGCCGTATTCTGGGCATGGAAAACTTTATGTCCCAGGCGGTACCCCAGCACACGGCTGGCAAGCTGACAAGCGCCAATGTTAAGACCCAGGGCACCGCAGGAGACACAGAGCTTGAGCTGACGGTGACAGCGGGGGATGTGCTGTACCACGGCGATCTGATCCAAATCAACGAAAAGACCTATACAGTGATGAAAGAAGCAGAAGCGGAAAGCACATCGATGATAGTAGAAATTTATCCTGCCCTGACCGAAACGGTGAGCGCCAGCACGGCTGTAACCCTGGTAGCCGGACATACGGCAAACCTGGCTTTCCACCAGAATGCCTTTGCTTTTGTGACCCGTCCTCTGGAGCAGGCCAAGGGTGCGGAAAGCTATGTGGTGGATTATGAGGGTATCACCCTGCGGGTGACCATGGATTATGATATTGCCACCAAAAAGCAGATCTTATCTGTGGACACCCTGTACGGTTTTCGCACCATTTACCCCGAGCTGGCATGCCGGGTACTGGGTTAAGAGATGACGGAGAAAATCAAAAAGCTGCTGGGAGATCAGGCGGCAGATGAGGAGCAAATTGCCCTGGCCTATGAGATGGTGAGCCAGTATATCTTAAATTACTGCGGCATCCGTGAGCTGCCGCCGGGGCTGGAGCTGACCGCGGCAGCCATGACGGCGGATTATTTGCGCCGGGGCAGCACGGGAGCAAAACGAGTGACCCTGGGGGACACCGCCGTGGAATATTTTACGGCCGGGGAAAATCAAGTCGGTTTAGAGGACTACCGCAGTCAGCTCAACCGATATCGGAGGTTATTTGCCCATGATACCGAATGCCATTAACCGGATGTACCGGGGGAAAATGACGGTGACCGCCTACAAAAAACAGGTGGATGAAAAAGGAGAAACCGTCTTTTTGCCAGAGGTTCTATATCAGGACAAGGCATGCGCCCTGTCGGCTATCCGATCCAGCCTGTCCCAGAAGCTGGCGGTGGACGAGGAAGGCGGCACCTATGTGGAAAGCGTGCGGTACAAGATCTTTTGCGATAATGATTATTTCATTCCCAGCGGCTGCCAGATCACCGTGACCCAGGCAGGGCGAACCTATCAGTTTGCCTATTCCGGTCAGGCCTTTGTTTACAGCACCCATCAGGAGCTGACGGTGAAAAAGCAGGAGCGGTTTTAGGAGAAAGCCATGGTACTGAAAAAATTGAAGGAAGAACTGATCTCCTCTTTGCATCAGGAATGTAGCGGCTTCGAGATCTATGGGGAAGCGATCAGGCAGAAATTTACCCGCCCTTGTCTGGTGGTTCAGCTGAAAAGCGGAAGCGTAGCCTGGGAGCGGGGACGAAGCCGGATTACGGCGGTTTTTCAGCTTCATGTATTCGGCGAGGAAGAAAGCCGACAGTTTGACCGGCTGGGGCAGATGGCGGCGGCAGTGCAGGGGCTTTCTGCCGCCTGCACGCAGATGACCTTTGCATATAAGGAAGACCAGTTGGAAGCAGAAGTCACCTTTGTGATGCGGGCTCAGCTGCAGGAGGAAAAGGGAGAGATCATGAATAAATTAAGGGAGGATATGAAAATTGGTTAAATATGCCTTAGAAGCCCTGAGAGAAAGCGAGTGCTTTTCTCCCGCGGAAAGGGATTTGATGACCAGCTTTGAATCAGGAGAATATACCTTGCAGGAGATGCGGGAAATGCTGAAGAGAGAAATGGAAAGGACGGTGTAAAAATGGCAGGTGGTACTTTTTTGACCCAGAACAAGATCCGCCCCGGCGCTTATGTAAATATGCAGTCGGCGGCGACGGCGGTGGGCCGAGTGGCAGACCGGGGTGTGTGCGCTGTACCGATCAGCCTGGACTTTGGCCCGAAAAAGACCATGACGGCGGTGACGGTTCAATCGGACTTTTACAAGCTGTTTGGCCATGAGTTGACGGAGAAGGTTATGCTGCCTGTCCGAGAGGCTCTCAAACGGGCCAAAACCTGTTTGATCTACCGGTTAAACGGAGGAGAAACGGCGACGGTGACCCAAAACAGCCTGACGGCAACCGCCAAATATCCGGGCACGGCAGGCAACAGCCTGACGGTGCAGATCAGCGCCATTGCCGATGACAGCGGGCGTTATAATGTCAATACCTATTACTGCGGCGACCTGGTGGATAATCAGGTAGTAAGCGATTTGTCCCAGCTGACAGATAACGGCTTTTTGACCTTTTCCGGCACGGGCACCCCGACAGCCACTACTGGAATGGCGGCGGCCGGAGGTACGGACGGAGAGACGAAGGTGGCGGATTACACCGACTTTTTCCAGGCTCTTGCCCTGGAGAACTTTCAAACAGCGGCAATTCCCTCGTCCGACACCAGCATCATCAGCGCAGCCTGCGCCTTTGTCAAGCGGATGCGGGAAGAGGAAGGCAAGAAGTGCCAGATTGTAGTGGCTACGGATACAACGCCGGACTACGAAGGCGTACTCAATGTGAAAAATGGTGTTCAGCTTGCAGACGGTACCCAGATTGACCGCTATACTGCTACCTGTTATGTGGCCGGCGCCACAGCGGGGGCGGCCGTTAACGAAAGCCTGACCTATGATGTTTATGACGACAGCGTGGCTGTATCTCCGCAGTACACAGGGCAGGAGATCGAGGATTTGCTTGCCAAGGGCTATTTTCTGTTTACAGAGAAAAATGGGACGGCTGTATGTGAAAAAGACATCAACAGCCTGGTTTCCACTACGGCTGTGAAATCCGGCCGATTCCAGAAAAACCGGGTCATCCGGGTGCTGGACAATATCGGCAATGATATCCGGCAGATCTTTGAGGATCACTATATCGGTAAGATCGCAAACAACGCCACCGGACGGGCCTTATACAAGGCAGAGTGCATTCAGTATCTGCGCAAGCTGATGGAGATGGAGGCAGTGACAGACTTTGAAGAGGATGAAGATATCCAGGTGTTGGCTGGCGAAGAAGGGGACAGCGTGGTGGTGCAGCTGCAGGTTCAGCCGGTGGACAGTCTGGAAAAGCTGTATATGACAGTGATCGTAAGCTAGGAGGGAAAAGATGCAATATTTGAAAGCGGGAGATATTATCTCCGGCCAGGAGGCGAAGGCTTATCTACGCCTTAACGGACAGAACCAGCTCATGTTTTACGCCAAAAAGCTGACGGCCACGGCGGTCAAGGAAAAGCTGGGGGTCAAAACCCTGGGCAAACGGGGTACTCAATATAAAACCAATGGATGGTCCGGTACAGGAGAAATGACCATTTATTACGCCACTTCCGCTTTTCGCAAGCTGATGTGCGATTATATGAAAAACGGTGTGGATGTGAGCTTTGAGATTCAGGTCATCAATGATGATCCGGCTTCATCCATCGGCGCCCAGGATGTGACTTTGACTGGCTGTAATCTGAATGCTGTGCTGATGACCTCCTTTGACGTGGATAGTGACAGCTTGAGCGAAACGGTACAGTTTACCTTTGAGGGGGCGACCCTGGCCCAGTCCTTTGACGAGCCGGAGCTGGGGAGCATATAAATGAAAAGGGCTTATGTTTGTCCGCCGGGGCCTGGGCGAAAGGTTAAGTTGGATCGGTTTCCTCAGCCCTTTGAGATCCAGCCTGTAACTCAGGCGGAGGTTCGGGAACTGTATCCCCAATGCCGGAGAAAGGACGGCACCATAAACCGGGAACGCTTTCTCACGGAACTGATGTGTTTGAGTATCCGCAGGCCTAATTTGATGGACAGCGGCTTGCAGGACGCCTACGGCGTGCTGGGGGCGGATCGGCTTCTTTGCAAAATGCTGCTGGCAGGAGAATTTGCCTGCCTGGCCCAGCAGGTGCGGGAGATTTGCGGATTTGACCTTCAGGAGGAAAAGGAGGCGAAATGATGGACCCATGGGAGGAAATGCTGCGGCTTTTGGCGGAAGAACCGGAGATGAAAAAACGCTGGTTATCAAAAGAGGAAGAACCGGAAAAACCAAAAGGGGAAGAATTTGAGGTGGAAAAAAGCCAAAGCCCAAAGGCAGAACCAGCACAAAGTCCGAAAAGCCGGGAACAGTCTGTGACTGTACCGGACCGACTGCAGGGGCAGCAGGATGGCGCGAGAGAAAACAGTATCCTTTTCCGGCAGGAAGATTCCCAATTGGATCAAGCGGCTACCCCCAAAAAACAGGAAAACGGGCCGGGCCGGACAGGCACACTTTTCCGGGAACAGACCTCCCGGACCTCTGGCGGGAAGGAAAAGGAAGACCAGCCTGAGGCGCTTATTTCCCATTTGCGGCCGGAGATAACGGGAGAGAGCGGACAACCTCCGGAGACGATCCACAGTCTGGGGAAAACTGCTGCTGAAAGCAAGAAGGAGGCCGGTCTGACAGAGGAGCAGGTGCTGGCTCTTTTAGACCGATATCTGACAGAGGAATTTTTAGCGATGGGAGGAGAACTGCTTGGTAACGATTAAAATAGGAACGGCGGTAATCGATCCGCTGCCGGAAAAAATCCAAGTTACCCGTAAGGGAGGGGGTAAGGTTTATACCCTGGCAGACGGAACGGAGATTGTGCGGCCGGGCAAGGCAGGGCTGGCAGAGATCGAATTTACCACGTTTACATCGGATAAAAGCCAGCTGGATTACTTAAAAACCGCTTTCCGCAGCGGCACGCCCCTTTGGATGTCTGTCACAGGCCTGGTCAGTCCCATCCTGCTCCACGCTGTGGTGGTGACACTGGAAACCTGGGAGCAAGGCGGCTGTATCGAGGTGATCCATTACCGCATTGTGCTGCGGGAATATCAGAGTAAAAGCTTGAAATTTCTTTATGACGCTTCCGCTCTTACACCGGCGGCCCAATCCTCCGCCGCAGGTGGGGGGACAACCAATGCTTATACGGTGCAAAAGGGAGATACCCTTTGGAAAATTGCCAAAAAGTATTTGGGGGACGGGAGCAAATATACCACCTTGGTGCAGCTTAATGGGCTGAAAAACGCCAATTTGATCTATCCGGGGCAGGTGATCCGACTGCGATGACAACGAGAATTATTTTGATCGACCATTTGGGTAAGCGTTATGAGGTGACCCACAGCAAAATTCAATGGAACACCTATCGAACCGGAAGGCCTGCCCGGCTAACGGTCATCTGCGCGGAGCGGGACTTTTATCCCAACAACGGTAATCGGGTGGTTTTTCAGCTGGACGGAAAGAGCCTTTTTGACGGCTTTGTTTTTTCCGTCCGCACCCAAAAGGAAACCGTGGAAATGATCTGTTATGATCGGCTGCGGTATTTGACCGGCAAGGACTGCTGCAGCTTTTATGGGACCACCTTATCTCAGGTGATTCGGCAGATCTTAAAGCAAAAAGGGCTGAAAACGGGAGAAATTCAAAACACCGGCAAATATATTCCGGAAATGGTGTGCGATCATCAATCCTTATTGGGGTTTATTGGGGACGGCATTGTATGCAACCGGCATTTAGGCGGCGGCAGCTATGTGTTTTATGATGATGTGGGCCAGCTGGTGCTGCGGCGGCTGGACGAGCTGAAGATCCAGTCCCAGCTGCGCTATGACAGCAATTTACTCAGCTGGGAAGCTTGTAAAGAGATCGACACGGATACCTATAACCGGATCCTTTTGACCCAAACCAGTACAGACGGCCTGGTTACCCGGTACCTGGCCAAGGATGACGCCAGCATCCGTAAATACGGGGTGCTGCAGTACTGCGCCCGGGTAGACCGAAATCTGCCGGGCGCCCAAGTGCAAAGTCAGGCTCAAAACATTCTGCAATATAAAAAAGAGGCCACGGTTTGTCTCAAGGTCCAGGCATTGGGACATCCGGCCTATCGGGCGGGCTTTCGGGTGCTGAGCCAGTACCGGCCGGAGCTAAAGGCCCGGTGGTATGTCATTGATGAGGCCGTCCATACCTTGGAGGCCGGGCAGCACACAATGGCCTTAAAGCTGATAGAATAGGAGGAAGGATGAGCTTATATCAAACCTTGGAAAGTATTTGCCGCAAGGCGGCAGAACAAAGAGAAGCAGGCTTTTTGGTAGGCAAGCTGGAAACCATTCAGCCGGTGATAAAGATCCGCATCCATGACGGATTGGTACTGGAACAGCCCAGCCTGATTTTATCCCAGGCGGTGCAGGGGGAGCTGGCAGAGGAAACCCTGAAACCGGGAATGCGGGTGCTGATTTTACAGGCTGGCGGCGTGTATTTGGTGATGGAGAAATGGGGGGTCTGATATGCTGATTCCGCAGACAGATTGGGAAGAAGAACGTATGGAGATCGACCCCTCCGCCACCTGGCAGATCGACTGGACCCATCATCGGATAGGGGGCCGGATAGACCAGCGGGAAGCTCTGGCTCAAAGCATTGCCCTGCGGCTGCAGACCGAGCTGGGGCAATATCTTATTTACTCGGACAGCTACGGATTGGATCGGGGAGAAATCACAGGAGAGCAGACCCAGACCATGGCCCGACGGGTCAGCCAATGCCTGGCAGAAGAGGAACGGGTCACCGGCATCTGTGATTTTTCCTGCCAGGCAGAGGGCGACAGCTGTCAAATACAGTTTACAGCCAACACCATCTGGGGAGACGCTCAGGTGGCGCTGGAGATTTGAGAAAGGAGGAAGCATGAACCGGCTTCGGGACATCAAGCTGGGGATTACGGCGATTTTGGCGGTATGCACCAGCCTGCTGGGGAATCTGGCGATGCCGGTGTATATTTTGGTGCTGCTCAACGGCATTGATTATGCCACCGGCCTGCTGGCGGCCCCTTTCCGCCATGAGCGGGTCAGTTCTTATAAAGGCGTGCGGGGCATCGCCAAAAAGGTATGTATGTGGCTATTGGTCGGCGTAGGCGCTGTGGTGGATTGGCTGCTGGCCTATACCGGAGTGCAAAGCCCTTTGGGGCATTTGGCCAGCTGCGCCGTGGCGGTATGGCTCATTGTCAATGAGCTGATTTCCATTTTGGAGAACATCGGGGATACCGGTGTGCCTGTCCCAGATTTTTTGGAAAAGGCCATTGCCCTGGTAAAAGAAAAAAATTCATAGGAACAAGACATCCCTTTCCAGCATATAGTGTGCTGGGGAGGGATGTTTTTTTGCAGATTTATGTAGTGGAAGCAGGCCAGACTTTGGCCCGGATTGCCCAGCTTACCGGGGTGAGTGAGGAGCAGCTGCGGCAGGACAATGGCGGCTCTGCCACAGAGCCGTTGGTGGCGGGTCAGACTCTGGTGATTCTGGAGCGGAGCACGACCCATATAGTACAGCCCGGGGAAAGTCTCTGGTCTATTGGAGAAAGATATGGCGTCAGCCTGCGGACTTTGTATCAGAATAATCCGTTTTTGTACGGCAGTGATGACATTGATTCCGGCCAGATTTTGACCATTGCCTATGCAGATGCCGAGCGACAGCCCATGGCGGTCAACGGCTATGCCTATCCCGATATCAACCGCCGGCTGCTGCGTCAGACTGCGTCCTATCTTACCTATGTGTCGCCTTTTACTTACGGTTTCACCCCGGCAGGGGAGCTGATTCCTTTGGAGGATCAGGATCTTATAAACATTGCCAGGGAATATGGAGCAGGCTGCCTTTTGCACCTTTCTACCCTGACCACGGAAGGAAATTTCAGCAATGTGCTGGCCAGTGCAGTGCTGCAAAGCCAGGAGGCTCGGGCAAACCTGACCCGGAATATTTTGGCGGAGATCCAGATAAAGGGCTATGACGGCTTGGATATTGACTTTGAATTCGTGTTCCCGGCAGAGGCAGAGCTGTATGCGGATTTTGTCCGGCAGCTGCGGGAGGCCTTAAATCCAGAGGGATATCCGGTGATTGTGGCGCTGGTGCCTAAAATTTCAGCAGACCAGCCTGGGGATTTTTATCAAGGCCATGATTATGAGGCTTTGGGCGCGGCCGCCAACTTTGTACTGCTGATGACCTATGAATGGGGCTATACCTACGGCCCGCCTCTGGCGGTGGCGCCTTTGCCCAATGTAAAACGGGTGCTGGATTATGCGGTGACGGAGATCCCGCGGGAAAAAATCTATATGGGTATGCCCAATTACGGATATGACTGGACCCTGCCCTATATTCGGGGAGAAAGCCGGGCGCGGCTGATTGGCAACGAAGAGGCGTTAGATATTGCCCGGCGCTATGGCGCGGTTATTCAATATGACGAAACGGCGCAGTCGCCTAATTTCACCTACATGGATGAGGAAGGGCGGGAGCATATTGTTTGGTTTGAAGATGCACGCAGCATTTTGGCCAAAATTGACACCGCCCAAAGCTATGGTTTTTTCGGCCTGGGATATTGGAATCTGATGCGTCCGTTTTTGCAGAACTGGCAGATTGTCAATCAAAAAATTTCGGTTCGGCAGCCGGAAAAAATATGAGAAGTTTGCAAATATCTGTTGGTATCCCATGGGGATTTATGATAAAATAAAAAAAACAGGAAAGGATGGGGAACTATGAAATTGTTGGAAGACAGAATCCGGCAGAATGGGCGGATCGGAGACGGCAATGTTCTCAAGGTAGACAGCTTTTTGAATCATCAGATGGATATTGCCCTGTTTCGGGAAATTGGGCAGGAATTTAAGCGGCGCTTTGCGGAAAAACCCATCAACAAGATTTTAACCATTGAGGCTTCCGGTATTGGCATTGCCTGTATGGTGGCTCAGGCCTTTGGAGATGTTCCAGTGGTTTTAGCCAAAAAGGCCAAAAGCGTCAATCTGGAGGGTGACGTCTATACCACAAAAATCCAATCCTTTACAAATAAAAGAATTTACAATGTAATCGTATCCCGGAAGTTTATTTCCCCGGAGGATCATATTTTGATTATTGATGATTTTCTGGCCAATGGCAGCGCGCTGGAAGGGTTGATTTCTCTGGTAAAGAACGCAGGCGCTAGTCTGGAGGGCATCGGCGTTGTCATTGAAAAGGGCTTTCAGCAGGGAGGCAGCTTGATCCGTTCCAAGGGTGTAGATTTGCAGTCCTTGGTGATTATTGATAGGCTGGATGCCAACACCGGTGAAATCCTGTTCCGGGAGCAGGAATGACTTGGCAGGCAGCTCTGAAAGGGCTGTGGGCGGCGTGGCCGTCCTTACAAGAAAAATTTCAGCCAGTTTGCTATTTGATCCAGGCGGATGAGCCGGAATTTGGCTGCGAGGCCCGGTCGGAAACCGAACCGGTTTTCGGCAGATTGCTGCTGTTGACACCGGAAGGTAAAAAGACCATAGCCATTGAAGAAGCCCGATTGATGCAAAGCGGGTTTTATGACAAAATGTGGGCTGGCTGGGAAAAAGACCGGCCGGTGTTGCTTTGCGGCGGGGAAAAAGCTTTTGCCCGGGAACAAGATTTGATCTGGCTGGCAGCGCAGCTGGCGAAATAAAAAAAGCGGTATCCAGTATCAACTGGTTACCGCTGATTTTTATAAGGAAAGTTAAAATTTTCAGGCAGCCAGGCTGGTCTTTTTTGCGTGTCCCTGCATATACTTTCAAAAAAGGGTGCAGGGAGGAAGCGTTATGTTCTTTTTTACAGCAAAACTGCCGGTTCGCCGCATCGTGGTGGGCCTGTGCGTAATCGGCGCGGCGGTTTTGGGGGTGTGGACTCTATCCCAAAGCCAGGCGGATGATGCCGGTGTTTTTTTACAGGAAGAAAGCGGCGAAGTGATGAGCCTGGAAGCGGAGGATATGAACACCCAGGAAGACCGGCTGGCTTACCTGGAAAATCTGGGCTGGCAGGTGGATCGAACCACAGCGGTGACTCGGGAGGTCATGATTCCCAAGGAGTTTAATGGAGCCTATGAGGAATACAATGGGCTTCAACAAAAACAAGGCTTTGACCTGTCCAAATACAAGGGCAAAAAGGTGGAGCTGACCACGGTGACGGTAACCAACCATCCCAAGGCTGCGGAAAATGTCAAGGCCAATGTGCTGGTATATAAAAAACGGGTTATTGGCGGGGATATCTGCCAGGAATCGGACAACGGCTTTATGGAAGGACTGGCAGACAATCTGTCGAAGAACTAAGATTTTTCCACAAGGCGCCATTTTGCAGGGTGTGTAGTTTTTGGATTTCAGCCCCCGCATCCGCGGCATAGAAAGCTTTGCAAAAAGACCTCTTATTCTCTGTTTTATGAGAATAAGAGGTCTTTCTTATGGATGCTTCAGATGGCGGGAAAAGGGAGGCTGCCTATGTCAGAAACCGCAGTTTTTTCAATTTAAAACCTCCCGTCCAGGATGGATGGGAGGTTCGCTATTTTCATGTTAAAGCACCAGGGAAACCAGAGGCAGGGTGACAAGGGAAACCACCGTGGTCAGCGCCACCATCCGGGCAGCCTCCTGGCTGTCTCCCGGCCCGCCATATAGCTCCGCCAGCATGGGAACAACGCTTGCTACAGGCATGGAGATCATCAGAAGGAAGATGCCCAAAAGGGTGCCGTCAAAGGCAAAGCTTTTCAGGATCAGCACAATGATAATAGGAAGCGCAAGCATTTTAACCAGCATAAATTTATAACACTCTTTTTGCTGGAACAGAGAGCGCAGATCGCTTTTGGCCAGGGAAGCGCCGATCATCATCATGGAAAGGGGAACAGAGGTGTTGCCCATGTAACCCACAAAGGTCAAAACCGGCTGGGCCACGGGAATGCGGCAGTAAAACAGGACAATGGCTACGATACAGGCTGCCGTGCCGGTGTTCAGTACCTTGCGCAGGGAGAAGGCGCCTTTTTTGCCGCTGCTGCTGCTCAAAAGATAGATGCCCAGGGTATAGGCCAGGATATTGAATACTAAAATATAAAAGGAAACAAAAATTACCTTTTCACTGCCGTACAGGGAGGTAATCAAAGGGATGCCCATAAAGCCCAGATTGGAGAAAATCAGCATCAGCCGGTGGAGAGGACGCTTGGCCTTGGGAATGCCCAGTAAAGCCGTCACCGGCATGCTGACCAGGATCAGATACGCAAACAGAATGATGACCAGCAGCAGATTTTGAGAGATCAGGCTGCCGGTTTGGGAAAGATCCTTGCCCACAACACCGGAAATAATCAGCATAGGATTAAAAATATGAATGATTAAGCCGCAGATCTTGGAATAAGTATCGTCATTGAGCCAGGTTGCTTTATAGGCACCGTAGCCTGTCAGCATCATAGCAAACAAAACCACCATCAGCTGGAATAGATTCCATGTATTCACCGCAAATTCCTCCTCTTTTTTACCGTTTGTCAGAATAGCATGTTTGTCAGTTTTTGTAAAGTTTACAGGATAAAAAACCCGGCAAAGCCTATGACCAGGCCGATAAGAGCGCCTGCCGTCACGTCCTTGGTAAAATGAATGCCGGCGATGACCCGTACAGCAGCCATCAGCACGGTCAGAAACACCAGCACGGCTCCCGCCGGCGGACAGAGATAGCAGAAGGTCACAGCGATCACCCCGGCGCATGTCAAATGGCGGCTGGGGAAGGAATGGCCAGATTTGTTTTTTAGGATCAAAGGCCGGATGTTCCAGACCTCATAGGGTCGGGGCCGGTTCAGACCGTGGCGCACAGCGGTGCAGCTTAAAAAGGCAATGGCCGGTACCGCTACGCACAGAACAAGACGGCTGTCCCGGTGCCACAAAAGCCACAAAAGAGCCAATGGATAGGGAATATAAAAGGCCATAGGCAAGGTGTGGTTTAAAATTTTCAGCAGTTGCAAAGCCGCCGGCCGATGCCGGAACCAGCTTTCTATGCGGTTATATTGCGAACAGGTCACGGGGATTCCTCCTAACAAAGCAGCCTAAAAGCCCGTACAGAAAATTTCAATCTCCCTTCATTTTAGCTGGAATTTGCAGACTTGTCCATCCTTGCATTGTGAATTGGCGGGGAAAATGATAAAATAAGGGGATGAAAGGAGGCGGATGACCGCTTATGGCAAAGGAAAGAGTGGATAAGATCCTATCCAATATGGGCTTGTGCTCCCGGCGGGAGGCGGCCAAGGCGGCGAAAAGCGGCCAGATCACCTTAAATGGCGAAAAAATCCGGGATCCGGGAATCAAGGCGGATCCAGAGGCAGACGTAATCTGCCTGAAAGGACAAAGGGTGCAGTATCAGAAATATATTTATCTGATGCTCAACAAAAAGGCCGGCTATATCACGGCTACGGAGGATAAACGGCAGGCAACGGTTTTGGATCTGCTGCCGGAACGGGAGCGGAAGCTGAATCTGTTTGCCGCCGGGCGGCTGGACAAGGACACAGAGGGCCTGCTGATCCTGACCAACGACGGAGCCTTTGCTCACAGCATTATGTCCCCTCGTCATCATATCGACAAGGTCTATTACGGGGAGTACAGCGGGGAGCTGGCTCCGGACAGCGAGGAGCGGTTCCGGGAAGGCCTGGTGTTATCCCCGGATTTCCGCTGTATGCCGGCGGAGCTTCAGCGTCTGGAGCCGGGCAAGGCCCTGATTACCATCCGGGAAGGGAAGTTCCACCAGGTCAAGCGAATGGTAGAAGCTTGCGGCGGTCAGATCACCTATTTAAAGCGTCTGCAAATTGGCACCCTAAAGTTGCCGGAAACCCTGAAAATTGGCGAGTTTTGCCACATAACACCGGAAGAAATGCAGAAAATGCGAAATTTTTTGGAGAAATAGAAAGAAGGAAAAGCAAGACATGCCAACAGGATATGGGGAAAACGTAAAAAAATTGCAAGAAGTTTTTCGTTTTTTGTACAAAAATCGAAAAAGATGTGTTATACTATAAAAAATGCACATTTCTTTGATAAACAACTTGTGAACAATGCAAAGAAAAACAGACCAAACTTCATGTGCAATTTGACAAAATTCAGCGGGAATATGAAATTTCAAAGAAAGAAGGGTAAAACATGGCGTCAAGATTATTTCAGTCAATCATTCTCCAAATGAAAGATTCCGTTGACCGGATCATTGGCATCATTGATGCAACAGGAGCAGTTGTCGCATGTACAGATCTTCCCCGCATCGGCGAGGTTCGGGAGGATGCAGCGGCTGAGTTGGGCTATGCAGGAGAAATGATTCGGTTTGGCGGCTATACATACCGTTCCGCATCCGATAATACCACCAGATTTGAATATGCTATTTTTGTGCAGGGCGAAGACGAACTGGCCCGCAGCACATGCTCTCTGGTGACCGTTGCCATCAATAATATCAAGGCACTCTACGATGAAAAGCATGATAAAGCAACCTTTATCAAAAATATCATTTTGGATAACATCCTCCCCGGGGATATCTATATCAAATCCCGGGAGCTTCACTTTGGCAACGATGTGCCCCGGGCTGTCTTCCTCATTCGGCAGGTGGATCGCAACGACATTGCCGCCATTGATATCGTCCAGGGTATGTTCCCGGACAAGCAGAAGGATTTTGTCATCCACATCAGCGAAAGCGATATTGTTTTGGTCAAGAAGGTTAAGCAGAACTGTGAGATTGCGGATCTGGTCAAGATTGCTTCCAATATCGAGCAGATTTTAAATACGGAGCTGATGACCAAGACCATCATCGGCATCGGCTCTGTGGCTTTGCAGCTGAAGGATATCGCCAAGTCCTTTAAGGAGGCGCAGGTAGCCATCGAGGTAGGCGGCGTATTTGATACGGAAAAGTCTATCATCAGCTACGAAAACCTGGGGATCGGCCGCCTGATTTATCAGCTGCCCACTACCCTGTGTGAAATGTTTTTGACAGAGGTTTTCAAAAAAGGCTCTATCGACGCTTTGGATCAGGAGACTCTGTTCACCATTCAAAAGTTCTTTGAGAATAATCTGAACGTATCCGAAACCTCCAGAAAGCTGTTCGTTCATCGAAACACTTTGGTTTACCGGTTGGAAAAAATCAAAAAGCTGACCGGCCTGGATATGCGGGAATTTGACCATGCCATTGTATTTAAAGTAGCGCTGATGGTTCGCAAATATCTGGCCTCCCGGGAGGAAGTCAAGCATTAAATCCAGGCCTAAGGAGGGCCCTGCATCGTGATAAGAATGATAGATACCGGAATGGTTTATGAAAACGGGACGCAGGCATTAAACCAGGTCAGTCTGCGCATCGACGACGGGGAATTTGTGTTCCTCGTAGGGAAATCCGGTTCCGGCAAATCCACATTGGTAAAGCTGATGACGGGGGAAATTCGCCCCACGCAAGGCCGGGTTGTGGTGAATAATTATAACATCGGCAAGCTGAAAAAGAATGAGGTGCCCTATTTGCGGCGCACCATCGGTACGGTATTTCAGGATTTCCGGTTGATCGACAAAAAAACAGTTTATGAAAATGTGGCATTTGCTATGCGGGCTGTGGGGGCAAGTCCTCACGAGATCCATAAGCGAGTGCCTTATGTGTTGGAACTGGTGGGCATTGGCAACAAGATGAAGGCGAAGCCCTTCGAGCTTTCCGGCGGTGAGCAGCAGCGGGTAGCCATTGCCCGGGCGCTGGTAAATAAGCCCAGCATCATCATTGCTGACGAGCCGACAGGTAACCTGGATCCGGCTAAGAGCCTGGAAATTGTTACGATTTTACAGAAAATCAATGAATTGGGAACCACCATCCTGATGGTCACCCATGAAGAAGAATTGGTCAACGCGTTTGAAAAGCGGGTCATTGTCATTGACAAAGGGGACGTGATCAGCGATCGGACAGGTGGGTATTATGCGTATGAGAAACCGATGGAACATTAGTTATTTCTGCCGGGAGGGGTTTGGAAATATCTTCCTTCACGGTTTTATGAGCTTTGCGGCTATCGGCATCATCGCGGCTTGTCTGCTGATTACCGGCAGCATGTCCCTGATCTCCATGAATATTGCCCAAAAGATCCAGGAGCTTCAGGATGAAAGCGAGATCGTTATTTACTTAGATGAATCCATTTCCCGGGATCAGGGGGAAGCTTTCCAGGACAAGCTGCTGGAGATTGACAATGTGTCTCAGGCGGATTTTATCCCCAATGAACAAGCTCTGGCAGAGTGTCAGGAGGAATTTGGTTCTTTGTTTGACGGCTTTGACCAGACCAATAACCCCTTGCGGGACGGCTACCGGATCCATTTAAAGGATATTTCTCAGGTCAGCCAAACGGTGGATCAGATTCAGGGGCTGGAAGGCGTTGCCAATATCCGGGTCAATGAGGATACCATTTCGATGCTGGTCAAGATCCAAAAGGTGTTCCAGGTCATTTCGATCGGCTTGCTGATCGCCTTGGGCGGTATCTCGCTGTTTATCATTTCCAATACGGTTAAGATGGCTATGTTCTCCCGCCGGGATGAAATTGCCATTATGAAAATGGTGGGCGCCACAGACTGGTTCATCCGCTGGCCCTTTGTCATTGAAGGCTTTTTGATCGGCCTTGCAGGCGGTCTCATTGCCTTTTTCGCCCAGTGGGCGCTGTACGAGCGGATGGACGCGACCATTCAGGGAATGATCGGGATTTTCAAAATGATCGGTTTTTCCACGATCTGGCTGCCTACCTTTGGCATTTTCCTGCTGGCAGGCGTGCTGATCGGCGTGGTGGGTTCGGTTTTGACAATCCGAAAGTTCTTGGATGTGTAAGGAGTTTTATTTATGATGCAAAAAAAGACCGTGCAGAAGATCGCCGGGATCATTGCCGGCATTTTGGTGGCGGCTCTGGTGATTTCTGTGCTGTCCGGCGTGTTTTATGTAAAAGCGGAAGCTGCCAGCAGTGTTTCCTCTTTAAAAAGCCAGCTTTCTCAGCTGGATAAAGAAAAAAAGGCCTTGGAAGAAAAAATCGCGGCGACGAAGG
Organism: uncultured Oscillospiraceae bacterium; assembly: GCA_964605215.1. Lineage (GTDB taxonomy): Bacteria > Bacillota > Clostridia > Oscillospirales > Butyricicoccaceae > CAZSBD01. Next base: position 22,835 of record CAZSBD010000003.1, read on the forward strand.
AATCCATGCAGTCTGCCAGTGATAAAAAGGCCCAGATCGATGAGCAGGTCAGTGTGACCCAATCCCAGATTGACGCCACTCAGGATCTCATCGACGAGCTGGATGATCAGATCCAAATCAAGGCAGAAGAGCTGGAAGCGGCTCAGGAAAAACTGGAAGCCCAGGAGGAGTTATACAAGCAGCGGGTTCGAGTGATGTATGAGGATGGCCAGGTTTCCTATCTGGATGTGCTTTTAAGCGCGAAAAGCTTCAGCGATATGCTTTCCCGGCTGGAGATCATCCAGCAGGTGATGACCTATGACGAAAATCTGGTGAACACCTATACCGCCCTGAAGGATGAAGTGGCGGCAGCCAAGGAATCCTTGGAGAGTGACCGGCAGGAGCAGCAGGAATATATGGCCAGCCTGGAGATTAAAAAGTCCGAGCTGGATGATCAGCTGGCGGAAAGCCAGGCGGTTTATGACAGCCTGAAGGGCAATTTGGCCGCTCAGCAGGAGGAAGCGCAAAAAGTAGAGGAAAAGAAGGATTATCTCAATTACGAAATCCGGATGATGAGCCAAAAGGAAGCAGCCAAAAGCACTTCCAGCTCTTCTGATTCGTCCTCTTCCGCGTCTTCTTCCTCCTCCGGCGGCGGTTCCTTCAGCGGCAGTTTCATATGGCCGCTGCCCGGCCACAGCACCATCACCTCGCCCTTCGGCTATCGGACCCATCCTATCACCGGCAAGTATAAATTGCATACCGGTACGGACATATCTGCGCCCAATGGTACGAAGATTGTAGCCGCCGGCGGCGGTACGGTGGTTAAGTCCTGTATGACCAGCGCCTACGGCAACTATGTTATTGTAAACCATGGCGGCGGCGTGATGACCGCTTACGCCCATATGAGTCGGCGCAGCGTATCCGTGGGAGATAAGGTATCTGCCGGTCAGCAGCTGGGATGCGTAGGCTCCACTGGCTGGTCCACAGGTAATCATCTCCACTTTGAGGTGATCGTCAACGGTAGTTTTGTAAATCCTATGAATTACTTTTAAGTAATACGCAAAGCACAGCATTTTGGAATTTCAATACGCGCTGCGGCGCAGAGAATTTTATTTGCAGGGGGCGGCACAAAGGTGCCGGCCCTCTTTTTGCGGGAGGCATAACGATGAAAAAAGAAATTTCTGTCCGTACAGCGGCGATGCTGCTGGCAATGGCGGTGGGTACTGCTGTCTGCGGCACCTATGTGGTCTGCGAAAACCGGTTTGACGCGGAAAAAGAGCAGTATATGCAGTATGAAAAGCAGTACGGCAAATTTGCCGAGGTACAGCAGACGATAGACCAGTATTTTGTGGGAGAATATGACCCGGATCAGGCGCTGGAAGGGGCAATGAGCGGTTATATCCAAGGCCTGGGAGATCGCTGGTCCTATTATCTGACCAAGAAGGATTATGAAGAATATAAGATGGAATCTGCCGGGGAGATGGTGGGCATCGGTGTGTCCGCCGCCTATGATCCGGAAACGGAAAGTATTTATATTGTAGATGTTTATGACGATTCACCGGCGGAAAAGGCGGGAATGGTACCTGGCGACCGGATTGTAGCAGTTGACGAGCAGGCGGTAGCAGAGCTGGGTTACACCCAAAGCGTGCAGGCGGTTCGGGGAGACGAAGGCAGCAGCGTTAAACTGACGGTGCGCCATGCCAGCGGGAAAGAAACGGATTTATCCATCACGCGAAGTAAGACCAGTGCAACCATTGTTCGCAGCCGTATGCTGAAGAATGACGTTGGCTATGTGAAAATCTCTTCCTTTGACCAGACCTCGGATACTCAGTTTGAAAGCCAGCTGAAAGAGCTGATTGGTCAGGGAGCCAAAAGCCTGATCTTTGATGTGCGGAATAATCCTGGCGGCAGCGCTGTATGCGTTGCCAATATGCTGGATATGCTGCTGCCCGAGGGAGATATCATTACCTTGGAAAGCAAGGATGGTCAAGACAACATCTGCTTGAAATCCGATAAGGAGGAAATTGATCTGCCTATGGCGGTGTTGGTCAACGGCAATTCTTATTCTGCGGCGGAATTCTTTGCGGCGGATCTGCAGGAATATGGCAAGGCGGTGATTGTCGGGGAAAAGACATGCGGCAAGGGGTATGCCCAGACGCCGATCCAGCTTTCCGATGGTTCGGCTTTGGTGATTTCTAATAAGAAATATTATACGTCCAAGCATAACAATCTGGCAGGGGTGGGTATCACCCCGGATAAAGAGGTCAGCCTGTCGGAGGACAAGCTGAGCCATTTCTATCTTTTGACAGACGAAGAGGACGATCAGCTTCAGACAGCTATTCAGGCGGTCTTAAAATAAAAGTCCTAGCATAAACTGCCAGGGGTGATCTCAATGACTGTTTTGCTCTTTTGGGAAGAAGGCAGGAAAAGAAAACAGGAGCGAGCTGGCGAAACCCTTGCCGGATCGCTTTTTTGCCAGGTACAGGCTTGGGCACCGGGGATTAAGGGCCTCCGGAACCGCCGATTTTGGGATCGGCTGTTTTGGTCTTTGGCTCGGGAAGGTCATCGCCGGCTGATCTGCGGCGGACAGGAGGAGCTGACCGCTTTAGCCGCCCGGTATGGGCTGGAGCCACAGTCCCATCAGCCTTTGCTGCGGCATTTGGCGGTTCCGCTGGCACAGTTTGCAGCGGAACCGGGGCTGACACCGGTTTTATACAGCAGCCGGGCAGACCCTCTGACCGTTGAGACGGCAGTGGGGCTGTGTGATGCCTTTTCTCAGGTGGCTCTGTGCGTAGGCAGGCAGAGCGAAAGCCTGGCCGGCTACCTGCGGCAGGAGCTGGGCGCTTCCCCTTTGATAGGAGATGAAGGCGGCCCGCGGCTGCGTATTTTTCTGGAGACGCCGGGGCAGACTGTGAAAACAGAAGGAAAGTGTCTGGATTTGACGCCTGGCGGCCTGGGTCTTGCCGGCAGTATCCGGGACGCCATTTTGACTGGGCCGGGGGCGGAGGCATTGCCTGCATCTTATCGGACAGATTTGGTGTGCGACTTGGCTAGGCGGGATCAAAATTACGAAAAATTTGTAAAAATTGTAGGAATTCCCTGAAAAGGCTCAGCCAAACACCGTCCGTTTTCTCTTCTATGGGCTTGACAATGAATGGGGAAGCTCTTTATAATAATGTATAACTTGGAATTTTATAGATTGGAAAATGCGAGGTATTGACCATGAAAAAAGAATTTAAGCTGACGCAGGAAAGTTTAAATAAACTGAAAGACGAACTGGAATATTTGAAAACTGTTCGGGAAAAGGAAGTAGCAGAGCAGATTAAGGAAGCTCGTTCCTTCGGTGACTTGTCCGAGAACAGTGAGTATGACGAGGCCAAAAACGAGCAGGGTAAGGTCTACTCCCGAATCGCCGAGCTGGAAAACGTCATTGAAAATGCGGTACTCATCACAAACGATATGTATAAAAACGATGAGGTTTCTCCGGGCTGCCGCTTTAAGGTAAAGGACGAGGACGGCGATGTGGAGGAATACCACTTTGTCGGTTCTCAAGAGGCAGATCCTATGAATGGCAAGATCTCCGATGAAGCGCCTTTTGGCAAGGCGATGTTGGGCAGAAAGATCGGTGACATTGTAGAGGTAGAAGCACCCGCTGGTATCAGCAAATATGAAATCCTGGAAATAGTGAAGTAAGACGCCCGCCGCTTCCCATGTTTTCCGGAAGCGGCGTTTTTTTGATTGTCCAAAAAGCCGCGCCAGGCGCAATGTTTTTGGAAGTTATACACTGCGGCGCACAGGAATTTGTTCCCCAGGCGCTTGCAGAATAGATGAGATGGGGAGGAACGTAGAAATGGAAGAACAGAATCAGGAAATGAAGGGACAGCAGGGACAGACCGAAGCGGAGCTGCGGGAAATTTTAAAGATTCGCCGGGATAAGCTCAGCGAGCTGCAGCAGGCAGGCAGGGATCCTTTTCAGCAGGTAGCGTTTGAACGCACCAATTATACCACAGATATTCACGAAAATTTTGAAGAGATGGAAGGCAAGACCGTTCGTCTGGCTGGCCGGATGATGTCCAAGCGTATTATGGGCAAGGCATCCTTTGCGGATATGTCTGACCGTTACGGCCGCCTGCAGATGTATATCAAGCGGGATGTTTTAGGCGCGGAAGAATATAAGGGCTTTAAGAAGATGGACATCGGCGATATTGTGGGTATCGAAGGCGAGGTTTTCCGCACCCATAAGGGAGAGATCTCTGTATCCGTATCCCAGCTGGTGCTGTTGGCCAAGTCCCTCCAGCCTCTACCGGAGAAGTGGCACGGCCTGAAGGACACAGACACCCGCTACCGTCAGCGTTATGTGGAACTGATTA
>CAZSBD010000004.1:0-25329 GCA_964605215.1 uncultured Oscillospiraceae bacterium
TGATGTAATCCGCCGCCGCTTTGCATGCCGGGGAGGCGTTTTCCACCGCGATGCCGCAGCCTGCAAATCCCAGCATTTCCGCATCGTTGTCCCCATCTCCAAAAGCGGCCAGGTTTTCCCGCTTCAGCCCCAAAATCTCCATCACATACTGGACGCCGCTGTGCTTACCTCCGTCCCGGTGGGAAACCTCCACCAGCTGCTGGACAGAGGAGGTGATATAAACCTCCGGGACTTCCGCCCGCAGACGGCGGATAATCCGATCCCGGGTCTCCCCATCCCGGACAATCACATCCATACTCTCCAGTTCTTCCCGATGGCGGCGGAGAAAAGCCACGATATCTTCCTCCAAATGGCGCGTGTGCTGAATATATTGAACCGCCTTGGGCGCGGCCCCATATTTTACCGGGTTTCGGATGTAATCGGCAGAGGCGTAAGCCTCCCCTTCTACAAAGCCTTCATAGGAAACCGGTTCTTCCCGGGTCAGCTGCAAAATAGCCTCCACCGCTTGGGGTTTCAAAAGATAGCGGCGCAGGCAGCGGCCTGTAGGCACATGGTAGACTGCCGCTCCGTTGGAGGTGATGGCATATTCGATGCCGGGAATGCCGGTAACTTCCTGGGGCAGCGCCCCAAAGGAGCGGCCGCTGGCAATGATAATATGCACCCCCTGAGCCAAAACCCGCTGGATCGCCTGCCGGTTTTCCGGGGATATATGGCCCTCCCGGTCTAACGTTGTCCGGTCCAGATCCAGCGCGATGCATTGAATATTCATGATCCTTCCTCCTGTTTCCGCCTGCGGCGGCTTTGCTTTCGCTTTTGTTTATCATTATATCATAAGTTGCCAGTTTCTAAAATCCCGTTGGCGGGAAATTTTCCCCCAAAAGGGATAGTCTCCCCCTGAAGTCTCCCCTTTGATTTTTATAAAATGCTGCGCTCTTTTCATATGTGATGGCATAGTCAATGGCACTGTGATACTGCGTTTCCGTGTTTACATGGGTGAAGGACTTAGAAGGACAGGTTTCCAGAAGTTTGTCCATAGGCAGTCCACTTCGCGTAAACAGAGGTATTCTTTATCAGAGCTTAACCCAGGGGTAACCTTTTCGGTCAGAGACTGGCATACCAGCCATCAAATATATGAAAAGAATTAAAGTCTGGCCCAGGACAAATTGGACATGGATCCCAATGAGATCCTCGGCATCCCCGACCGCAGAAAGGCCAGCAACGGCGTGGGCAATGGCAACTTCGCGCCGAAAAACGTAACCACGGAGGAAGATGCCATCGGCTACGCCAATGCCGCGAGAGAGCAGGCGCTGCTTATCGCCATGAGAATGGCGCAGAACCTTAAAAGCTGACCCGGCCAGAACCACCCGTTGATCTGGTGATTGCATCAAGCTAAAGAAGAAACCCTGCTGGGACTGAATATCCCGGCAGGGTGATTTAATTGATAAATCCATCTAATAATTAAAATTATTATATCAATTTGAACATGGATAAAACTATCTCTATTATTAAATTGGGAGGTTGTAGTCTATGAATGATCTTATTACTTTAATCGGAAAAAATATTCGCACCTTGCGAACCAGACATCATCTAAGTCTGGAGGAATTATCATTCCAGGCACAGCTTAACGCTGCCCATCTGGGTCAAATTGAACGAGGCTTACAAAACCCCACCATTGACACCTTAAAACGGATTACAGATGCCATGCATGAACCCTTTCCCTCTATTTTCCAGAATATTCCGCCTGTGGAGCAGGAAACCGTCCAAGCAAGCCCCACACAAGAAAAAATTCAAGCGCAGCTTAGCAAAATGACAGTGGAACAGCAGCAGGATGTGCTGAAAATCATCCGCATTTTGCAGAAAAATTTTAAATAAGATCCAGACTCCGTATTTTCTGTTTTCAGAATAACGGCTGAGCCTTCTGTTTTGGTGTACTGTCCGTACACTTTGCCAAATTTTATAACAGCTTCTGACCAAAGCTTTGCAGCCGTTCATTGCAGGTAATCACACTTTCCTTGTGAATCAGGGCATATAGCAAAATACTATCCCGCAGCTGATGAGGATCTAAGGGCACATGACCGGCCTGGGTTAAAAGCTCCTGGGTTTCCTCTGCATTCAGGGTCATACCAAAGGCCAGCTGCAAAGTAATATTTCGACTGGGGTTGCATTTTCGGCCCTTGAAAATCTGATATCCATAGCTTTTGTCCAGATTCCCCCGTTTTATAATTTCAGACTTCCCTATTTTTTTGGAAATTCTTTTTTCCTTTAAAATCTGCGCCAGGGAAGTTTTTACAAATTGTTCCTGATTCCTTTGCCAATAGGATTCAAAATCGCGAGCCTGTGCCATTTCCTCCAGCAATTCTTTGGTTGTCTTTTTCATAAATATCCTCCTAACTGAAATTTAGGAAGCATTGCGTTCCGGAATCCTTTGCTTTCCTTTTGTACTTACAGCATACAACCTATGTGCTCCCAGCGTAATATCCGATTCTTGTACAAAAGTTGTGCAGACTTGTAGAATATGGTATAATTTAAAAGGAGATTCCGGAATTTTGGAGGTGTTGAGATGCTTTGTCAAAAGCATTTGTTCTGCATTTTAAATGATGTGTTTAAAATTACCCAGGATCGTATCGCAGAGGGACTTTCTCCGTATGCCCGCGAAGGAGGCGCTTTTGATTCCTCCTATATTTCCAATTTAAAAAGCGGCAGAAAACAGCGTGCGGAAGGCTTTTATCCCATAGATTCCTTTTATCAAAATCTATTTGCCCCGAATGTTTTGCGAAAAGCAAGCCAAAGCTATCAGTTTGAGTCCAAAAATGATGAAGAGCTTTTGCAAATGATACAGAATTATCTGCGTGACAATGATTGCTATGAACCGGAACTGCAGGCGTTGGAACAGGCAGATTATCAAACCTTTGTCTGCAAAATGCTGGATCTTGGCGCAGCTGGCCATAAGCAGAAAAAAGAACAGCCGGCACAACTTCTTCCCTATTTGCCTGCAAAAAATGCCAAGTTTGTTGGGCGGGAGAAGGAGCTTCATCAGCTGCATCAGACTTTAGCCAACTTTGGCACGGTGTTTCTCAGCGGTATGGGCGGCATTGGCAAAAGCCAGCTGGCCCTTCAATATGCACACAATTATCAGGATGAATATGAGGTCATTCTTTTTACGGATTATGCCGCCGATTTGCGGCAGCTCATTCGGGAACGTTTGGAAATTTCCGGTCTGGAACGGCAGAAAAATGAAACCGATGAGATCTATTTCAAACGAAAATGGAAAAAACTGCAGACGTTAAGTAATCCGAAAATTTTATGGATCATAGACAATTTTGCACAAGATGAGGATCCCTGGCTGGCCGAAGTATGTGCCTTGCCGTGTCATAAAATTTTCACTACGCGGCTGGATGTATCAGATTCTTATCCACAGCTTTTGGTAGAACCGTTATCCAGAAAAGAATTGGGCTGCCTGTTCCGTCAGTCTGTGCCGCAGGCAGATGATATTAGTATGGAGCAGCTGTTTGAATTGACAGATTGTCATACCATGGCGGTAGAACTGTTGGCAAAGCAAATCAAAGCCAGTCATATTACACCCATGCAAATGGTTCAGCGTTTTCAGGATGGTTTGCAATATACGGGAACGGAAAAATTTATAGCACAAAAAACAAGAGCAACCGCTTTTGAACATATCTGCCATTTGTTTGACCTGTCCCTGCTTCGTTCCAGACCCCATTATCCGGCAGAAAAACAGCTGCTGTGCTGTGCGGCTTTGCTGCCTTATGACGGGGTACCGATTTCCCGACTTTCTAAATGGTGCCGATTAGAGAATACACAAAGTCTCAATGACCTGCTGCAATTAGGTTGGATTCGGATGGATGCGGACAGGCTGTCTATGCATCCGCTGGTAGCAGAAGTGGTTCTGGCTCAGCTTACACCGGGAGAGCCGGAATTTGCACCGCTGCTCACTGGGCTTGTCAAAGAACTTGCGCAAGACTTCGGCAGTATCCCCCGGGAGGATCGAAGCCTGTATTTGCGTGTTCTGCAAAGTGCGCTGCCCAAATTAAAGCCCTCTGCGGCCAACGCGGATTTCTGGCTGAAGGCCGGTAATTTTTTGAAAAATGCCGGCAGCTATTCGTTGTCTCGTCAATGTATAGAACAAGCTGTCTTGCCAGTATCCGCCTATGCCCAGGCTCATAATGATCTGGCAGACCTGTTTTATTTCAAAGGGGATTATGTTCAGGCGGAACGGGAATACCAGCTGGCTTTACAGCTTTGGCAATGGCCCCCGGAGGACCACGCACCAGCCCTGGCCAAGCTGTACAATGATTTTGGCCGACTTTATAAGCAAATACAGGATTATGAAAAAGCCATTGATTTTTATTGGAAGGCATTTGAACTGCGTTACCGGCTGTGTCAGGAAAAACCGGGCTTGTCTCAGCAGTTGTATCAGGAAATGGGCATTTTATATTTTGATTTGGAAAACGACCCGCAGCTGCTCAAGCCCTATCAAAAGTTTCTGCAAAAACAGATTCAGCTGCTGGAGCCGGATTGCATAGACCCGGAAAACCGATTGATCCAATATTACGAAAATGCGCTGGCGCAGCGAATTGTGCAGCTGGGTGAGGATCATATGGATACCGCCATCTTCTATCATAATATGGGCGTGCTTTATGAAATTTTAGGGCAGGCGCAGCAGGCAGAGCAAGCTTATCTCACGGCCCTGGAAAAGAAAAAGCGGCTTTTCGGTGAGGATCATCCTTCTGTGCTGCGCACTTTAGAAAATATGGCTCAATTTTATGACCGCTTGAGAAAGGGAGATCGAGCCGGTCATTGCCGGCAGCAGGCGCAGAATATCCGCCGCGCGCTGGAGGCAGAGAAAATTTAAGAACCGTAAATAAGCATTTCCCGGCAAAAGAACTGCACCCTATTTTCTGCTGAGTCTGTATGCTGCCAAACTGGGACAGGCTATCGGACTGCTGATGTCGATTTGCCCGGGAAACTGCTACACATTATGAAGGGATTGTAGTTGACAATCCTCTAACAATATTGTAAAATACTTAACAGCAATAGTTAGTTAACGCTAACCAAAAGGAGGAAAACTTTGTACAAGAAAAACAGCATTGCAGCGCTGCTGGCAGCAATACCATGGTGCAAATCTTGTGTTTAACGGCGATCTGCTGGCCAATACGTTTCTTCTTGGAAAGATCGGTGTGGAAAATGATGATGCAAAGGTAATTGCTGAACGTTGGAACTATGATTTGATCCCGGACACAGTTATAGGAAAGGCGCGACTGAGGTTTACACCACCGCTGGATATTTTGATGCAGTCCATGCAGCCAAGGCAATGGGCAAATACCTATCCTTTGCCGACTATATCCGGGATGCGGAAACCATCCCAAATCGTCCTTATGCGGTTAAACAGGTTCTGGAAGATAATCTGCGCTCGGCAAGACGGCCAGCTTTGGCGAGGCACCAACAAACCGGCATCTGATTTGATGCTGGTAAACAGCGACGGCGATGCGATTTTCCGCGCGGATGCGGACTATCTCCGGCAAGATCACAGAAATCTATGTCGGCGGTAATTGGCAGCCTCTTTCGAAGGAGCAATATTCGACCGAGAATGGCAAGCTAACGATCAAGAAAGAGGCGCTCACACTTGGCGTCAACACCATTGAGATTCAGGCGGAAGGGTAATCAGACCGCTAAGATTACCTTTACCTATGAGAAGGTTCTGGAGGAAGTTTCGCTGTCCGCAGAGGATGGCAACCTTGGCCAGACAGTTACAATCACCTGCGGCAACCATGCAGACCGTGCAGATTGCGACTTCCTGAAGAGCCTGTCAGGCGTAACTCTGACCGGGCCGGACGGCAGCAATCGAACTGTGTTCCCGGAGGGACAGGAAGGCGCTGGTTATGTTTGGAAAGCAAAAATAACTTAAACGAAGTACTCCTCAAATGCTTTTTTCTTCTTGAATACTGCTTCATCGGTAATATTGAATTTCGACCAAAATCCATCTTTATAATGGAATACAATGAAGTCATTTTCACCACAATCTACCAGCGGAAGTATTCCTTTTTCCTTGAAAGCCACATGAAGTTCCTGCTCGGCCAACAAAACCTCTTCATTGGAAAGAATTCTATACCCATTATCGACAAAAATGGACTCTTTGGCACAAGAAATAATACGCATGACAGCATCTGGGAAATGAGCATCATATTTAGCTTCAATTCGCTCTATACTCTTACTATAAACTTCTTGTTCCGATAACATATTCAAGAATTGTTCTTTTGTCATGATTCCGTTTCTCCTAATAATTTGTAAAGTTTACTATAAGGACTGTCAGGGGCATGTATACCTTGTTTATCATAATGTACTTCTGCACTTAGCGGAGTGATATTATTCGCTTCGTTCTTGCCGCCCAAACTAAGTGGTTGGATATGGTGAGCATCATAATCGCTTCCAGCTTTTCGAATCAGTTTTCCATTTTCTGAGTAAATATCGTGGTCGTACTTTGGCCACGGCCTACCATTCACTTCTTCCCATTCTCGCTTAAGCTGAGACTTTTTGTCATCAAACTCACCTCGCATCTCTGCATTTTCTTCAGGAGTTCTCTTTTTCAGATCTTTGGTTTCAAAAGGGTTTTTAGGAATTGTTTCAGGATGTTCGGAATAATCTAGCAAGTCTTTAAGATATGCCTTTATTTGAGATTCTATATGATTCTCTGCATTATCAAGTTTGAATAGATTATCCAACGTCAATGTTTTCTCTTTGGTTTCCACTCCACTCACTGCATCAGAAAAGTTTTTTGCTGCATTTGGATTCTTTGCCACGGATTTATCCAGATTAGATTGGTATATTTCTCCAGGTGAAAAAGCCTTTGACAATTCAGACAAGGGGCAATCCTTGAAACCTTTTTCAACTAAAAGCAGAAATGGGTTAAATCCCATTCCAATCATAGCACACCCGCCTTTCCACTGCTGATTTCTTCCTTCCATGCTGCATAGATGGATGTTTGCTCAGGATTTGAAACAGAGAAGCTTTTCATAAAGCACTGACTAAGTGCCAACATAAGCTCGTTGCTTGCATCAACGGTTTTCTCCTGAATCAATCTTGCAAATCCAAAATTAAGATCATCGAAATTCAAGGAGGTTTTTATCAGCATTTCAACCTTGGCATCACAGCCTAATAGTTCAACCGTCATCTTTGCCAGATCTGCAAACCGATCATCACTCCAAATGCGTAGAGTGCCAGTAGATTTATACTCTTTGATGAATTGGTTAAACCTAACTTTATTTCTCGTAGAAATCGAAGCGAATGGCAATTCTTTGATAAGTCTATCTATCTGAATTTCTGGCGGAGAAGGTAGGCGTTTTCCCATAAGGAGAGAAAGAAGTTCTGTAATCACCCATTCATCGTTGCATTTTAGATTCTGATTATTATCATTGCTCTCATTCTTGTATTCATAGGGTGTTTCGAGACCGGAAAACTTTGAAATGTGGCAAAGCACTGGTTCAAGCCAATCGTTTTGATAAACAACTGCGACACCTTTGGAGAGCTTTGCGATTTCGTCAAGCTGTTCATCCCTGACAGCAGCAGACTTTCCTGCGCTTCGTCTATCAACCTCATCGGGAAGACGCATTATGATCTTTGTATTGGTATTGCGTATAGCCGAAAGATCAACTGCACTGGGAGATTGGTCTGCAATGATAAAACCTTCACCGTAAGTCCTCATTTCTGCGATTGAATTCGAGAGCATCTCAACCGACTTTCCTGTCAAATTGGGACTTTCGGCGTTTTGTTCTGTGGATGTGCGTTTTAGAATATTATGTGCTTCTTCCAACACAGTAACGTGTCTAAGAGGAATATTCATACCTTCCGAATAAGACATCCGGTGTTCGTTTAAGCGCATCACCAAAACACCCATAATAAGAGATTTGGTTTCCAACGAACCAACACGGCTGAGGTCGATAATCACATTGCTATCAAATAGAACCTCATTATCAAGCTCGTTCGCTGAGAATATCTGACCGTTAAGGCCATTGGTCAAAGACTTTACTCTTGTGGCAAGGGAACCGATGTAATTTCCCTTCACTTCCTCGGAATAGGCCGAACTATGGATAACCTCTACAATTTCGTTCTGCAGATCAAGAAATGTGGGGAATAGATCCGGAGAATAGCAATTCTTCGATTCTCCTAAGTCCCAGCCACATACTTGATATGCCTGAAGCAGTGCATCTTTTAACACGGCAGGCATAGCAGCATACATTGGCCAGCAAACATTAAATATTTCTACCAACCGATCAATATGCTCTAAAATGTGAACCTTTGGAGGGAACTTAAACGGGTTGATTCTTAATAGCTGCGTATAGTTTGGATTTGTGCCAAGTACCGTAACATCAGGTCTGTAACCAAAGACATTTTTATATTCTCCTTTTGCAGGCTCAACAACCATAAACTTAATATTATGCGTGTTAAGCTGGCGAAGAATCTCATAAATTGTATTGCTCTTACCTGAGCCAGTCGAACCAGTTACAAATGCATGGGAAGTCAAGCTCCTTAAATCCAAAGGAACCTCCATTTCTTGTTCCTGTCCCATATGATACAATTTACCAAGCTTGATTTGAGGCCCCGCTTGTATGCCCTCTGTGCGAAAAATATTCTGGCCGAAAGCTGCGGTTTCTATAACAGGCAAGCCGGCAAAAGATTTTCGAGGGAGGCCCAGCTGAATCGCAACTTCTTTTGCACTAAGCATAGAAGCCGGAGATAGCACCTGTTCCGGCAGATGACCCTGAAAACAGGGATGTGTGAATTTCTCCAAATAATCAAGCAGATTCTCAACATCTGTTTGTTTCGTATAATGCCAATGATTGATGCCGGAATTCTGGAGATGAGAATTTTCACCTCGCATCAAAGCCTGATAGCTGCTGGCAGCGATTCTATTGCTTTCGCTGTCTGGTGACAAAATATAAGCTGCACACTGAAAGGTACCATAGCCATTGCAATAATCCAAGCGCTCAATCTGTTTTTCAATTTTCTGCAAAATATTTTTCACCATGAGGTTGGTGCTTTGCGTATGCAAAGTTTCTCCCTGAGATTGATTATCTCCAGAAGTATCCGTCGTGCCGGTGTTTTTGCTGTGGCTTTCACCGTGCTGCTGCGAATAAGTAGTGCCTTGTGTATGGTTTTCGTTGGATGCATACGTTTCTGAGGTGCTTTCAGAGGTACTTCCCATAAGAGTATTTAACAAAATACTTCCGCCTACGCCGGCAACAGCACAGGCCGCTGCGCCCCAGGGGCCCGCTGCCAAGGTAGCGAAGGGAAGAGCAGTGCCGGCGGCCCGCATTGCAATTTTGGTTCCCTTTGGCGTCGTGTTGGATTTGCTGCTGGACTTGCTGTTATTCCATCCATTGGATTTGCTTTCCGTTTGCGAATCCGTTACGCTTTTATTGATTCCTTCTGTAATGCCCTGTGTTATGCTGTGGGAATTTGAGGTGCCAAAGCTTTGTGTATAATCGATTTCTGTTTTTTCAAATGGAGAAAGCTGGGTATACAAAGCTTCATAAGCGCTGCGCATCCGGGAAATGTCTTCGGGATTTACAGGATCCGCCAGAACCATCAGCGTATATTTTTTTCCCTTTAAAGAGGAAACCATTTTTTCAATGCCTTGAATATAATCCGAAGCATTCTGGTTCTTTTCTTCTCTCATAGAAGCAATGCCGGATATCGAGGAAATGTACGCTTCGTTATTTTCATCAAAAATAACATCTTGTAATTGTGTGATTTCCGTACTGTTTAAACTTCGGCTTTCTGATCCGGGAAAGTTGCCGTCCAGCAAACCCTTCAACTGTTCACCATAGGATGACACATTTCCGCTATCACTTTTATCTAACACAGCAAGGTAATAATCCACCTGTTTTCTATTTCCGTTAACAATAACTGCGAGAGAAGCACCAATCGAATAAATACCGCTTATGATCGTAGTCAGCTTATCCTGAACATCTTCCTTCTCATCGTAAACCAGCTTTTTCAGTTGGTAAATTCGGCAATGATCCAAAATTTCAAGCTTCTTCAATTCTTGGGGCAGTTCCAATACCCGGCATTGATCCAAGCTGCTTAGATAATCACGGTCTAAAATGTTTTTTGCGGCCATGATTGCCTGATTCAGCGCCTCCTGATCCGGTTGCAGATTTCCGATTGCGGAATTTGTCGGCTGTATATTGATCTGTGTTACCTGCGTATTTTTTTCCATACGTCTACCGCTCCTTCCTTCAAGTCTACCGCTACTTCTTTCAAGTCTACCGCTAGTTTTTTCATGCGATTCCTTTCTACAAATGGCTGGCTGCTTATGCCCGGGGCCCGTGGTTTTCATTTGAATAGGATCACCGCTACTGCTACAACTGCGATCACTGCTACTGCCACCACTGCCGGGCTGATTTCTTTTTTTGTTTTTTGGGTTGGTCTTTTTCCATTTGTGGGTTTTCCCGAAGTTGCTCTGGATTTGTCTGGTGTCGGGCTTGTCGCTTTCGCTGATTTCCAGTTTGTCTCTTGCGCGAAGGTTCTGGGCGGATGAAGCTCTTTATAAATCTTTTTCACATCGTCAACGCGTTCCCGACAGAAATTTTTATGCAGCTGAACTCCTGCGTTCAAAAAATCATCCTCTGTCAGATGCCCCTTTTTTGCTTCATAGATCAATGGCATTTTTTCATCAAAGGGTTCACAAAGTTTAATCCCGTTATCTACTTCAATGTACTTCAGCATATCATCAAATGCCGAGGACCCAGTATGATTATCCAATGCAATTACACTTTCTAATTGAAATTTTAAGCCCTTACGATTTTCAATTTTAATATTTTCATCAAAAGATTCTTTTTTAATGGCCATGCTTGTCCTCCTGACAGCCTACAGCTTCTTCCAGCTCGGTAAGCTTCTGTTTCAGCCATTCTAACTGGCCTTGCAAATTTTTCTGTGTTGCCTCTTGATTTGCCTGCTCGGTTGTCTTGTTCGCAATGGTACGCAGTGTTTCCTGAATAAATGCATCCAGATTCGTTAAATTTTTGTTGAAAATGCTGCGGAAGCCTGCGACCATAGCCTGGGCTTGTTCCAGCAAAACTTCTATGTCATTCTCGCAATTATCGCTTAACTTCGGGATTTGCTCTACTATTAGTGTTTGTATATCTACAAGATCTGTTTTGCTGAGAATTTTTTCGTAATCTGTAACGGTGATTTTCTTAGGCTCCCAAAATTTGAAAAACCCCCAGAATCCTCTTCTTTCCGGATTCTTGATCTCTTTTGTGCCGTATTCACATTTTGTTTCTGTGTATTGTTTTACCAGATCGTTGAAATTTTCAACTTCAAAGGAATGAAATCCACTCAGCTGACCGAAATCATAGGAACCGATTTTTAAGTTCTTTTGAATCTTTTGAATCTGCTGGGTATAATCCCTTAACAATTTTTCACCGACCTGTATTATATTTTGCTCCAATTCATTCTGAAGGTCTTGAATGACTTTTTTTTGTATTTCATTGGCATCCTTTTCAAAGTCCTTTAATATGGCTTTTGCCTTTTCGGGGGAGACGTTCTTATCCTCCTCCTTATCTTTTGGTAGATATTTCTCTGGTAATCGTTGCATTTCCGACCAAAGCCACTTTGTACTGTTATCTTGAATTTCATTCGGAATTTGATATGCGTTTAGCTTTCCTTGAAATTCTTGCTTCTTTGCGCTCAGCTCTTCGTTCTTTTTTTTGAACTCCTTTATTTTTTCCTCAATGTCTTGTATCGATACCTCGCCGCCTGAAATATCACGTTCTAATTTATTCCACAGGGTTTCATCCTGCAGAATATATCTAAGCTTTTCGGTAGCCTTTTGAACCTTCATGGGAAACGCATACTTATCCAGATATTCCTGAATGGATAGCTCCAAGCCGCGAATACCGGTGTGGATCAAGGCCTGCTGGTCGATATCTCCTGCGCGTTTTGCCTCACACAATTCATGGTCCAGCTTTTCCCGACAGGAAGGAGATAAAGTTGCGTAATCTTCCAGGAAGTACTCCTGAGAATCTTCTTCTACACTTTCTTTGGCATCTCTATAGCTGCTTCTCTCGTTCTTTGACAGCTCTTTCTCTGATAGCTTTTCTTTTTTGCGAATGCAAAAAGCCTGCTGTGCGCTAATAAAGAAAAGATGAATATCTTCCATCGCCAACATCTTTTCGAGCCCTGCCTTTTTCTCTTTGTATTTTTTAGAAAATGACCCTTTTTTAGGATCATGAGTATCACATTTATTTAATACAAAAAAGAAACGATCTCGAATCTGCTTATTATTGGATCCACGAATGTGATTTTCAACCTCCCTTATAAGCCCGATTGCTTCATCGGTCGTAGTCCCGGCTGACATGTCTAAAACAAACATAACCAGAGATAAATTATCATCGTCTTCTATAATATTTTGGGTAATGGCTCTATGCTCCCGATTTTCTGCGGAATTTGGACCGGGGGTATCCTGCAGAATAACCTGCATAGATTTTGACGCGATGTTGGGAAGCGGGCCTTCTAAATCCAAGTAACAAACTTTCGGATCTTTGTTATACTGATTTAAAAGATCCCATGTTGCTTCTTCCCTGGGAACCCCGATGATGGTTTTGTTTTTATCTTTCCGGGTTACCGTAAACCACTGCATCTCCTGGTTGGCTGCAATGCGGGCAACAGTTGCTGTACAGGAATCTGCATCCGTGGGAAGCAAGTCTTCACCGACCATTGCATTTAAGACGGTAGATTTGCCGCTGCTCATAGGCGCAATGACGCTGATCGTAAATTCGGCTTTTTTCGCTTCCGCATACTCTTTGTCAACTGCTTTCCTTAGCTTATTCATCAGAGCCTGATCCGGTGCTGGAAAAAGGTTTTGAACAAAATTTTCCAGATTTCGTAAAATTCGTGATTCTTGTAAGGATTCTTTGGGTTCAAACTCCGGCTTTAAAATAACGGACTTGCCGCAAAGCGGTTTAGAGTAACGCTCCCAAGCTGCCTGCAAATCTTCGTTATCGATTGCCCGGCCCCGAAAATAAATTTGAACGGGAACTTGGTTGCTCCACTTTTCCAGTTCCTGAAATAGACCGCCCCAATTATGTATGATGTTGTTCGGGTCCAAAACCTGCTGCAAACGTCTGTCTTTTGTATATTCAAAAGTGTCGTTTAAGCTTTTCTTGCTTCCTTCCTCTTCTGAAACTGTGGTTCGCACCAGATAAGGGTTATATTCCAAAAAAACCTTTTTTGCCGCTTCGCTAGTTTTGTTTCCGTATGCTTCTGTATTTTCAACATCGGAATACGACAGATTTTTTTCTCTTCTTGCCATAAGCACCCTCCTGCGTTTATATTCTTTCTTTTTTTACATTATTTCATAAAATATTACATTAGTCAATGATTTATCAATTATAATTTATTGATTGTTTTATCCATTAAAATCTTATGAAATCCCAATTTATCTACAGATACCTTTATTATAACAAGTCTCCCATTTGCTTTGGTTTGCTGCCAGTACACCAGCATTTATTTAGTGAAAACTTGTTTTGTGCTTACAGCATACCGCCGTTGATCAAAAAAGAACATAAACAATACCTGTACAAAAGTTGTACAAAACTCTCTATTTTTGAATTGGAAGCAAACAGGGGGCAAAAAGGCAAAAAAATAACACGAAACCAGACTCGGTTTCGTGTTTTGGCCATGATGAAAACAAAAAAACAATGCACCATGTTTTGAAAGCGTGGTGCATTATTTGCGGCGTTCACTTTTGACACAGCGGGACAATAGGGACAGAAAGGACAAAAGCAACCTGTGAAATTCATTTCCGTTTCTCTGCTTTTTTCTCCTGTTCCAGAATTTCCCGAAGGATTCTGACACCTTTTTCTGTGTAGTCCTCTTCTTCGCTGCCGCTGCTTTCCAGGATCCGCTCAATGGCCTGTGCGGGATCCAGGGAATGATACGGATAATACAGCTTGCGAAGATCCTTTGCTTTCATCTGTTTATACACCTGTTTGCTGCTCTTTTCATAGGTATACGCCCAGTAGCGATACAGGTATCCCAACCAGTAAAGTTCTTCCCGACCGTATTGTTCCCTTCCGTAGGAAGTCGGTCCATATTGTGCATCCACTTCATTTAAGATGCAGAGTGTATCGCTGGCCCCCAGCAGGAATCCTCTCTGATCCATTCTGGATGCAACTTGGGAATTCATAAATCTGCGGATAAAAATGGGAGAGCTGCACTTCATTGCTTCAAGGGAAGCCGCAAAAACATCAGCCTGTAATGCGCATAGCTTCAGGCCTTCTTCGTCAATCTTCTTCATAGCAAAATTTCCTCAATATACTGCCCCTGTCCACGATACTGCTTACGGGCAATTTTGACCTTGTCGTTACTGACTTTGGCATCTTCGCTCCGCACAGAGATATAGGCTTCTTTCTCAACAACTGCCAAATAGCATCTGCGCAGAATCTTAATCTGATCCGCCGCCCGCTGTGTAAGGAAAACATACTGGCTGCCCAGGTTGGTAGCGGAAAGGCAGTGCCGACACTGGACGTCCGTTATTTCGCCCTCAATAAAGCTATCGATGATCTGGAACATCCGATTATCCGCAATCGGCGCTACCACATAATCAACCCCATTCAAACGATTCAGGATTCCCTGAATCATCGGGTACCCTGCATATGCCGTCAGTTTCCCGCGGAAGAACGCGATCATCAGCATCCAGTCCTGTTCTACACCCAGTTTCAGCTCCTTCATACCGGATTTGTCGAAATCCAGCATGTACAGGCTCGAGTGCGGAAAGCTGGCGACAAACATTGCAGACTGTTCCAGGCTTTCTCCACAATAGAAGCCCTGACCAAAATCGTTGTTTTTTCTTGACTTCTCAATGGAAATATCGCTTGAAATACCTGTTTTGGCTCCATGAAACAGAAGGACATGGTTCTCCAAACATTCTTCCCGAAACAACTGCTCCTTAATCTTATTCAGACGAATTTTCTTTTTGAACGCATACTCATAAATTTTTTCAAGATTGGTGGGCGAAACCGTTTCTCCCGGCGCTTTCCAGCGGGAAACCGTACTGGCGCTTACCCCAAGTTCCTTCGCAAATTCCTGAATGGTCATCCCCAGCAGCTCCATGATGACCTCGATATCCTCATGTACACGAAAGTCCATGTTAATCCCCCTATGTTCTGCATGAACTTAATTATAGCATATCGGGCAAACAAGTTCAATGCCTTTGCTGCAACTTAATTATAGCATATCGGATGAACAAGTTACGTGGCTCTTGTTTGCTAATTTAAATCATTCTTTGATTAACAAGCGTACTCGGTCTTTCAATACACAAATTTCAGCAAAGAGATTTTTCTAATTCATGCACATTTTGCTTTCTATTTTTGAACCCGTAAACGCAGATTCCTCTAAAATTCCTTACGATGCCCGTCAAAATGCTTCGCCGTTTCCGCACCTGGCAAATGGAACATCGGTTGCAAATTGGCGATCAGCGGAACGATTCCGGGCGTATCTTCACGGCTTGGAATGGCAGCCCCATCCACCCGGATACCATTACAAACTGGTTTTCCCGCTTTGTAAAAGAAAATGGATTGCCCCCGGTATCTATTCACAGCTTGAGACATACCAATGCCACAATTTTAATTGCGGCTGGTACAAATCTTCAAACGGTAGCAAACCGACTAGGACACGCAAATGTGACAACAACCGAAAAAATATACAGTCACGCTATAAAATCCGCAGATGCAGCCGCAGCTGATACTTTACAAGATTTCCTAAACCCGCTTTCTAAAAAGAAAAAAGCATAAAAAAGAGGTGTTCTCCCTCACCGTTTCTGACAGGGAAAAACACCTTATTTTTTTGAAAAAATATCGGAATAAACACCAAGCGGGATTTAAGCCATTTTTTGAACCAGTAAAAAGTTATGAAAAAACACCGCTTTCAAAAGAAAACGGTGTTTAAAGTGGTTGCGGGGGCTGGATTTGAACCAACGACCTTCGGGTTATGAGCCCGACGAGCTACCGAACTGCTCCACCCCGCGATATCAAATTCTGAAGAATTTTTGCTTCCTCTCTTGATTGCTTAACTAGTATAACACACCTCTATGAGCAAGTCAAGCGCTCAAAAGGGTCTTTTTTTATTTTAATTAAATTTTCACAAAGCTTTTATCAGGGAAATCTCCTTTTTACTGGAAAAACTACGAAAAAACTACCTTTTCTGACCACCTCTATTCCGGATTATCTCCTTTTTTGTCTTTTTGGAGAAAAGGTTGAAATTTCCCCGGATTTCCTCTTGCTTTTTCAGACAAAATACCTTATACTAAATTCGCAACTAAAAATTCGATCTTCAGGGCAGGGTGAAAGTCCCTACCGGCGGTAAAGTCCGCGAGCTTTTGGCACGAACCGGTGTGATTCCGGTACCGACAGTATAGTCTGGATGGGAGAAGGTCATCATAACGGAATCCTTTGGATTCCGGCCTTTTGGTTTCCCATGCGCCCTTTTTTAAAAGCGGCGCATTTTTTTATTGGTTGTGTAAAAACGTGTCTTTAAAGGCACGCCTCTATGGGGCAAAAACGCTACGCCCAGCGCAATGTTTTTGTGATTGGAATTACACGCTGCGGCGTGAAGGATTTTCAAACTGTTTCTTGTTTTTTTGTAAGGGGAGCGATGATATGCAGGAAAAATATATGCGGCGGGCCATTGAGCTGGCCCTGAAAGGCGCGGGCCATGTCAGCCCCAACCCTATGGTTGGCTGCGTGGTCGTGCGAGACGATGAGATCATCGCCGAAGGTTATCATGAACAGTATGGTCAGTTTCACGCGGAACGAAACGCTTTAACCCGGCTCAATGCCCAGGGCAAAACCGCAGAGGGTGCCGACCTTTATGTCACCCTGGAGCCTTGCTGCCATTATGGCAAGACCCCTCCTTGTACGGAGATCATCATCCAAAATAAAGTAAAACGAGTGTTTGTCGGCTCAGATGACCCCAATCCCAAGGTAGCGGGCAAAGGCTTTGAGCTTCTGCGGGAGGCTGGCATTCAGGTTATCCCGCATGTATTAAAGGAAGAATGCGATCGGTTTAATCAGATTTTCTTTCATTATATTACACATAAAACCCCCTTTGTTATCTTAAAATATGCTATGACCCTGGACGGCAAAACCGCCTGCTATACCGGCTCTTCTCAGTGGATCTCCGGTGAAGAATCCCGCCGCCATGTCCACCAGACCCGCAATCTGGTCTCCGGCATTATGACCGGCATTGGCACAGTTTTGGCAGATGATCCCATGCTGAATTGCCGCATCCCCGGTGGCGTTAACCCCAAGCGGATCGTTTGCGACAGCTCTCTGCGCATTCCTCCGGACTGCCAGCTGGTGCGCACAGCCCAGGATATTCCCACCTATGTGGCCTATGTTCAGGGAGATGAGGCCAAAAAGGCAATTTTGGAGCAGGCTGGCGTCAAGCTGCTGGAGATTCCGGAAAAGGACGGCCATGTGGATCTGCGGATTTTAATGGATCGGCTAGGCCAGGAAGAAAAAATCGACAGCATTTTGCTGGAATGCGGGCCGGAGCTGAGCTTCAGCGCACTGTCTGCCGGCATCGTCTGCAAGGTACAGGCCTATATTGCACCCAAGCTGGTAGGCGGACAAGCCGCCAAAACTCCCATTGGCGGTCAGGGAATCGCCCGGATGGCAGATGCTTTGCAGCTGAACCAAGTGGAGGTTTCCCGCTTTGGCGATGATTTATATATGGAGGGCTTGTTATGTTCACAGGCATAGTCGAAGAGGTCGGCACTGTAGAATCGGTCAAAAAGGGTGCCAAAAGCATCCAGATTACCGTGCAGGCCAAGACCGTTTTGGAAAATACAAAAATCGGCGACAGCATCTGCACCAGCGGTGTTTGTCTCACCGTTGTAGAAATGACCAATTCCACCTACACCGCTGATGTCATGGCGGAATCCATCCGCCGCACCAGTCTGGACGGCATCAAGCCCGGAGACAAGCTGAACCTGGAACGGGCGATGGCGGCAGACGGCCGATTTGGCGGTCACATTGTGGCAGGCCATGTAGACGGCACCGGTGTTATTACCGGGATGCAGCAGGAGGACAACGCGGTTTGGATCACCGTTTCCGCTTCTCCCCAGGTACTGCGGTATATTGTGGAAAAAGGATCCATCACCATGGATGGCGTCAGCCTGACAGTGGCCTATGTGGATGACCGGGTATTTAAGGTTTCCGTCATCCCCCACACCTGTGCCAACACGACCCTGCTTCTCAAAAAGCCGGGCAGCAAGATCAACCTGGAATGCGACATTATTGGCAAATATGTAGAAAAACTCATGACGCCTGCACCGCAGGAGGATACGGCGCCGGCCAGCGGCGTAACTGCGGATTTCTTATCCAAACACGGATTTTTATAAAGAGCATTTACCAAAGGAGATACTACTATGGAATTTCATACCATCCAGGAAGCCCTGGACGATTTAAAAGCTGGGCGCTTAATCATGTGTATTGACGATCCCGACCGGGAAAACGAAGGGGATCTGATCTGCGCGTCCCGGTTCGCGACCACAGAAAACATCAACTTTATGGCAACTCATGCCAAGGGTCTGATTTGCACCCCTATGAGTGCTGAGATCGCGGCTCGTTTGGGCTTTGATCCTATGGTTTCCAACAATACTGACAACCATGAGACCGCTTTTACCGTTTCCGTTGACCACAAGGATACCACCACCGGCATTTCTGCGGAGGAACGGGGCTACACCTGCCGCAAGTTTGTAGACAAAGCTTCTCAGCCCAGCGATTTCCGCCGCCCGGGCCATGTGTTCCCTCTGATCGCCCGCAAGGGCGGTGTTCTGGTTCGCAACGGCCACACGGAGGCTACGGTTGACCTGTGCCGTCTGGCTGGTCTGGAGGAATGCGGTCTGTGCTGCGAGATTATGCGAGATGACGGCACCATGATGCGCACCACGGAACTGATGGAAAAGGCAAAGGAATGGGGTCTGAAGATTATCACCATTCGGGATCTACAGGATTACTGCCGTCGTTACGACAAGCATGTGGTTCAGGAAGCCTGTGCTAAAATGCCCACCCGCTTTGGTCAGTTCCAAATCTACGGCTATGTCAACGATATCACCGGCGAGCATCATGTGGCTTTGGTCAAGGGCGACATCGGCGATGGCAAAAGCGTACTGTGCCGGGTACATTCCGAATGCCTCACCGGCGATGTGTTCGGCTCTGCCCGCTGCGACTGCGGCGACCAGCTCCACCGGGC
Source organism: uncultured Oscillospiraceae bacterium (assembly GCA_964605215.1). Lineage (GTDB taxonomy): Bacteria > Bacillota > Clostridia > Oscillospirales > Butyricicoccaceae > CAZSBD01. Next base: position 19,279 of record CAZSBD010000004.1, read on the forward strand.
TATGGAACAGATCGAAAAGGAAGGCCGGGGCGTCCTGCTGTATATGCGCCAGGAAGGCCGGGGCATTGGCCTTATCAACAAGCTGAAGGCTTACGAGCTGCAGGAACAGGGATATGATACGGTAGAAGCCAATGTAAAGCTGGGTTTTGCCCCTGACCTGCGGGAATACTGGATCGGCGCTCAGATTCTGAAGGATCTTGGCATCAAGGAACTTCGGCTTCTGACCAACAACCCCAGCAAGATCTACGGTTTGGAAGGCTTTGGTCTGGAGATCGTGGAGCGTGTCCCCATCCAGATCGCGCCCCAGAAGTATGACAAATTCTATCTGCAAACCAAGCAGCTGAAAATGGGCCATCTGACCAAGTATCAGGTGAAATAGGCTAAAGACGATCAACGAATAGAAATATCATAGATAGATGACAAACAAATTTTAGGAGGAATTTTTCATGAAGGTTTATGAAGGCAAGGTTGTAGCAGCCGATGGTTTAAAAATCGGCATCGTAGCAGCAAGATTTAACGAATTCATTGTATCCAAGCTCATCGGCGGCGCGCAGGATGCCCTGGTTCGTCACGGCGTGGAGGATGACAACATCTCCCTGGCTTGGGTTCCCGGCGCGTTTGAGATCCCGCTGGTCGCTCAGAAGATGGCGGAAAGCGGCAAGTACGACGCAGTTCTGGGTCTGGGCACCGTTATCCGCGGTTCTACCTCCCACTATGATCTGGTTTGCAACGAGGTTGCCAAAGGCATCGCACAGGTTGGCCTGAATAGCAAAGTTCCGGTTATGTTCGGCATTGTCACCACAGACAACATCGAGCAGGCGATCGAGCGGGCTGGCACCAAGGCTGGCAACAAGGGCTATGACGCGGCAACCGGCGCCATTGAAATGGTAAATCTGCTCCGTCAGCTGTAAAGCTGGAGATTTCAAAAATAAGAGGATGCCTTTTGCATCCTCTTTCGTTTTTAATTTTTTACCGCCTGTGCCGGGCAGAAAGGACTGTAAATGGAAAACAACTTTGAACAGGCTTTTGCCGCATATTTTAAGAAAAACGGCTTTGACGGCATGCATGCCGCTTTGGTGGATATTATGTACAGCGCCTTCCGGGCAGGCTGGATGGCTGCCGGCGGCGAAACCCCGCCGGATACCTGCACCTGTCTGGGCCGGCAAAAAAACGAATAATTCATAAAAGGACACACCCCAAGGTGTGTCCTTTTAGACTGTCAAAAAAGTTACGTACACGCCGCAACTTTTTTGGATATCTCAAGATGCCTGCGTGTCAAAGCCAAGGCCAGCCCTACAGCAGCTTGACTCCCAGAAGCGGCACCAAATCCACCGCCTGCGTCGGATCGATCTTCGCCCCCTCCAACTCCTGAAAGCTGTCGGACACAGTGATGCCCGCAATGGTGCATTCGGACAGATCCACCCCGCTGAGAAGCGTGCGGAAAAAATCCGCACGGGTCAGATTCACCTGCTTGAGCCTGAGCTTTTTCAGCTGGTTTCCCCGCAAGGCCGCCTCCTTAAGGGAACAGCGGATCAAAGCGCTGTCCTGCCATACGCAGCGACTGAAATCCGCATAACAAAAGGAGCTGCCGTTTAGAATGATTCCCTGAAACAGGCTGCCGGCAAAATCCGCCCGATCCCCTTTGCAGTCCTGAATCTGGCACTTTTTCCAATCGCTTTCGGAAAAATCGCAGCCGGAAAAATCACAGTTTATAAACTTCACCTTTTCCATCTCCACATGGGAAAAATCACAGTGAGCAAAGCCGCAGCGCACAAACTGGACACCGTGAAACAACAGCTGGGACAGATCGCAGTCAAACAGCTTTTCCTGCTCAAAGGTTTCATAAGCAATGCGGTTACCCTTTTTCCGGGCTTCTTCGATTCGTCTTTCTAGCATATACTTCCCTCCTTTTTTCAGGGGTACTGGATAAAACAACAGGCCGGTACGCGCCGGTGCCAGCCTGCTTTTGCCATCGCGAGGAGCCTTGGGATCGGCCGGAAACGCGCCTAAATTCGTCAGTTTGTCAAAAAAATCTTTTGCGCGAAGCGCCCGGCATTCCCACGAGAATGCTCTTGTCGAAAAGCTGTAGTTTTTCGACAGTCCCGCGCCTGAGGGCATGTTTTTTTATTTTAACAGGGAAGGATCCACCGTCGGCTCCTCATCCATCTGCTCCACAGCATCTGCCGCGTAGTTCAGCCAATCTGCCTGCATTTCCTCGATCTTGCCTGCATCGCACAGCTGAGCCAGCTTGGGGTCGATGGGCATCCGGCACAGGAAGGGAATTCCATTTTTCTGAGCGGCTTCCAGACTCTTGCCTTCACCGAAGAGATACAGCTTCTTACCGCAGTCGGGGCATTCCAGATAGCTCATATTCTCCACCACACCCAGAATGGGGATGTTCATCATCTTGGCCATATTGACTGCCTTTTCTACCACCATGGATACCAGATCCTGGGGAGAGGTGACAATGATGATCCCATCCACCGGGATGGACTGGAACACAGTCAGGGGTACGTCGCCGGTTCCCGGAGGCATATCCACAAACATATAATCCACTTTGCCCCAGTCTACATCCGTCCAGAACTGAGTAACTGCGCCGGCAATGACCGGACCGCGCCAGATAACAGGATCGGTGTCCTTTTCCAGCAGCAGATTCATAGACATGACCTTAATGCCGGTCTGGGTTTGGGAGGGATAGAGGATATTTTCCCCACAATCTGCCGGATCTGTCAGACCAAAGGCACGGGGAATAGAAGGACCGGTGATATCCGCGTCGATAATAGCGGTCTCATAGCCTCGGCGGTTCAGCAAAACAGCCAGCTGGCTGGTGACCATAGATTTGCCTACGCCACCCTTACCGCTGACAACGCCAATGACCTTTTTGACGCTGCTACCTTCGTGCAGGGGCTTGAGCAGGCTTTCCGGCTGTCTCTCGCTGCAGTTTTCGCCGCAGGAAGAGCAATCATGACTGCATTCACTCATATGGATTCTCCTTTTTTCTCGGTTGGTTATAGGCTAACTTATATTTTTTTATTATACCCTTTTTTCCGTTTTTTTGCAACCGATACCATCGAAGGAGAGCCTGTGTCCGGCCAAACATCAAAAAAAAGGCTGCCAGCAGGATCCCGCAGCAGAAAAAAACCGCCCGGCCCTGGAAGCGTTCCGTCAAAAAGCTCCCCAACGCCGCACCAGCGATAAACCAGCCGATGACTCTAAAATAATGGCTTGCTTTTTCCCCAGCCTGTGGATTTTTTTCATACCGGCAGATAAATAACTGAATGAGGGCGCTGCGCAAATTGCCGGTGCACATAGTTGTGGCATAAGCGTTGCCGTTCAGCTTACGGAAGCTATCCACCTGCAAGGAGCAAACAAAGGCGATAATGGTAGTTGCCACCACATTGTAATGACCAACCGGCACCAACGCCGCGCCTGACAGGCCAACGGCTTCAATTACCAAAACCAGCTGCCGCCAATGCAGTCCAGCCGCACCTTCCCGCAGCCGACGGCGGGTGTATTCAATACTAAACACACCTAAAACAAAAGCCAGTACCGGCGCTAAATAACACAGCACCTGCTTCCAATCCCCTTGAGCGGCATAAACTCCCAGCAGTACCAAATTTCCCGTTTGGCAATTCGCAAAAACCTGTTCCCGGCAAATAAAAGTATTGGCCTCCAAAAAGCCTCCTACGATCGCCAACACACATCCTACTGGCAAGGAATCCGACATCTGCTTTACCATGTTCTTGTTCCCCTTTCTCCTTGTTTTTTCTTCTTTCAGGTATTATACTTGAAATATAGCCATAAAGATATAGTAATTTTTTCGGCTAATTCATAGAAATTTTTTAGTACAGACAGGTGATTCCTATGATTTCCTTCCAGGCATATCAAGCTTTTTATACCGTTGCCAGTGCTGGCAGTATTACCTCTGCCGCAAAAGCCTTGGAACTGACCCAGCCAACCGTAAGCCATGCCATTTTTATGCTGGAACAGGCTTTCGGTTGTCCGCTTTTCATTCGCACCCGACGAGGCGTAACCCTGACTCCGGAAGGAGAAAAGCTATATGAAGATATTGCGCCGGCCTGCCGCCGCATCTGCAAGGCAGAAGGGGATTTTCGCAGCCGGCAATCCCTGTCTCAGGGGCAGATCTATTTAGGCGCCAGCGAGATCACCCTGCGCCATTTTCTCCTGCCCTATCTAAAAGCTTTTCGCCAGACCTATCCTGCCATCCATCTGCGCCTTTCCAATAATACCACACCTGTGGCTTTACAAGCGCTGCGCTCCGGCCAACTGGACTGCGCTGTCCTGGTTATGGATCCCCATAAGGCGCCGCCAGACTTGCAAGTGACTCCCCTGACTACCTTCCGGGACGTGGTCATTGCCGGACCTGGCTTTGCCCGCTTGCAGGGCAAACAGATTCCACTGACACAGTTGGCTAACTGTCCATTGATTACAATGCCGGAAGGTTCCGTTTCCCGTTCCTTTTTGTCCAGCTTTTTTTCCCGCTACGGCCTGACCCTGGAACCGGAAATTGAGGCTGCTACTGCAGACCTGATTCCTCCGCTGGTAGAAAACGGGCTGGGAATTGGTTTTGTACCGCCCTCCTTTGCTGCGGAATCTATCCGTCTGGGCCGAATCTTTTGCATCGATTTGCTGGAAACCATTCCATTCCGTTATATTTGTGTGGTACAGGGTAAAAATCAGCCGGTTTCCACCGCTGCTCAAGCATTTTTGGACATTTTACATTTTAATTCGTAATTAAAATTATTAATATTACTATTTGTATTTATTTCTAGCCAAAAAATTTCCTCGCAGTAGAAGCAATTTCTACTGCGAGGCTTTTTTAATTGAACAAACCACTGTCCTCTTCCCGGAACATCCGCTCTATCCGCTGCCGCAGAGCGGGATGGCCGGTAAGCTCCGGATCCAGATCCAAAACCACCTCTGCCCCCAGGCGGGCGCTTTCCATCAGCTCCAAATCCAGAGCCTGGGACGCCAGCTGGAACATGGTTTCCCCATGCTGCCGGTCGCCAAACAGGTCCCCCGGCCCCCGCAGCTCCAGATCCGCCCGGGCGATCCGGAAGCCGTCATTGGTCTGGCACAGGATTTTCAGCCGCTCTCGGGCCTTTTCCCCCTGATCCGCCCCGAAAAAAACGGCGAAGGAGGGGCGGCTGCCCCGGCCTACCCGGCCCCGCAGCTGGTGCAGCTGGGAAAGGCCGAACCGATCCGCATTTTCCACTACCATTAACGTGGCGTTGGGTACGTCTACGCCCACTTCAATAACGGTAGTGGCAACCAGGATGTCCAGCCGCCCGGCGGCAAATTCCGTCATTACCTCGTCCTTTTCCGACCCCTTCATCCGGCCATGAACCAGGCCGATGCGGCGATGGGGAAACAGCCCCCGCAGCTTTTCCGCGCAGGTCTGGGCATCCTCAATAGGAAGCTCTCCTTCCTCCACTGCGGGACAGACCACATAAACCTGGCCTCCCTCTTCCATCTGCTTTTCCATAAAGGCATAGATTCGGGAGCGCTGCTTCTCTCCCACCCCAAAGGTACGGATCTTCTGCCGCCCCGGCGGCAGCTCGTCAATGATGGACAGATCCAGATCCCCATAAAGCATAAGCGCCAAAGATCGGGGAATGGGGGTGGCGGACATAACCAGAATATTGCACCCTGCTCCCTTGCGGGTCAGGGCCATCCGCTGCCGCACGCCGAAGCGGTGCTGCTCGTCAGCCACCACCAAACCCAGGCGATGAAAAGCTACCTTTTCCTGAATCAGGGCATGGGTGCCAATCACAACAGACAGACTGCCATCCTGAATACGGGTCAGAGCTTCCCGCTTTTCCTTTGCGCCCATAGAGGCAGTAAGCAGGCCGCATGAGATGCCCAATTTCTCCAAAAGGGGCGCGATAGACTGGACATGCTGCCGGGCCAGGATCTCTGTGGGCACCATCACCGCCGCCTGGGCGCCGCCCCGAGCCGCCAGGTAGCAGGCCGCTGCCGCCACCATGGTTTTGCCTGAGCCTACATCCCCCTGGACCAGCCGGTTCATAG
>CAZSBD010000005.1:0-25297 GCA_964605215.1 uncultured Oscillospiraceae bacterium
CCAAGGGCCGGGTTATCGCTTTGTTTGGCTGCGGCGGCGACCGGGATAAGACCAAGCGGCCCAAGATGGGTCGGATCGCGGCACAGCTGGCAGATTACTGCATTGTCACTTCGGATAATCCCCGGACGGAAAAGCCGGAGCCAATCATTGAAGACATTCTGGTAGGTATGCAGGACAGCAAATGCCCCTATAAGGTGATTGTAAACCGGCCGGAGGCCATCCGCTATGCTTTGGGATTTGCCCGCAAGGATGACACCATCGTGCTGATGGGCAAGGGCCACGAAACCTATCAGGAAATTAACCATGTAAAGCATCATTTAGACGAGCGGGAGGTCATTGCCGACTATTTCGCGAAAAAGGAAAAGTAATATGAAAGCAATTCCATTGACTCAGGCGGCGGCGGATACCCACGGCATTCTGAAGGGGGAGGATGGAATCATCACCCAAATCTCTACAAATTCCAAAGAAATACCGGAAAATTGCCTGTTCCTGCCTCTCAAGGGGGAGCGGTTTGACGGCCATGACTTTATCCAAAGCGCTGTGGAAAACGGAGCGGCCGCGGTGATGAGCCATAAAAAAGGTTTGTCCCTGTCCGTTTCCGTCATTGAGGTAGAGGACACCCGGCAGGCTTTGCTGGATTTGGCGGCAGGCTACCGCAGCCGGTTTCCAATCCCTGTAGTGGGGCTGACAGGCAGCGTGGGCAAGACCACCACCAAGGAAATGGTCTGGTCTGTGCTCAGCCAGAAATATGATACCCTGAAAACCGAGGGTAACTTTAACAATCAAGTGGGCTTGCCCAAGACCATTTTCCGGCTGGAGGATCATCATCAGGCGGCAGTTTTGGAAATGGGCATGTCCGATTTCCGGGAGATCGCTTCTATGACGGCGGCAGCCCGGCCGGATGTAGCCATCATCACCAACATCGGCGTTTCCCATATTGAGTTTTTAGGCTCACGGGAAGGCATCTGTCAGGCCAAGCTGGAAATTCTGGAGGGCATGACAGAAAAGGGTACCGTGATTTTAAACGGGGATGAACCTCTTTTGTGGAATAAAAAGGAGGAAATCCGGCAGAATATTCTGTTTTTCGGCATGGAAAATCCGAATTGTGATTTCCGGGCTATTGATATTCGCAATACAGAAAAGGGTGTGGCGTTCACCCTGTGTTATGGGGAAAAGCGGCTGGCGGCGGAAATTTTTGTCCCCGGCCGGCATAATGTGATGAACGCTTTGGCGGCAGCGGCGGCAGGATATGTGCTGGGTCTTTCCGACGAGGAGATTTTGCAGGGTCTGGCAGCCTATGAAACCGTTGGCATGCGGCAGAAGCTGTTTGAGAAAAACGGCCTGACCATTTATGAGGACTGCTACAACGCCAGCCCGGATTCCATGGATGCGGCGTTGACTGTTTTGCAGGAACTGCCGGCAGCGGGAGCCAAGATGGCTGTTTTAGGCGGCATGCTGGAAATGGGAGACTACGCCAAGGAAGGCCACCGGCAGGTAGGCCGCAAGGCGGCGGCGTGCGCGGATCGGCTATATCTGTACGGCCCCGGCGCTGAGGATTATCGGGAAGGCGCTTTGACTGCCGGTATGGCGGCAGAACGCATCCGTATATTTGACGATCATCCAGCCTTGGCCCAGGCTCTGCGGGAGGATTGCAAAAAAGGAGATGCCCTGCTTTTTAAGGGCAGCAGAGGAATGAAAATGGAAACAGCCTTAAAGCTGTTGATGGGAGAGGAAGAATAAGGGATATGAATACCGTGCTTCTGGCACTTGCTGTCAGCTTTGCTTTAACAGCGGCTATCGGCCCCAAGCTGATTCGCTATTTACAAAAAATGAAATTTGGACAGAAGATCCTGGAGATCGGTCCGAAATGGCATATGAACAAGCAGTATACACCAACCATGGGCGGCTTTATGTTTATCATCGGCATTTCCGCAGCTTGCGTTTTGCTGCTGGCTCTAGGCTGGGGGGATGCCCGGCTGGTGCCGGTCTGGCTGCTGGCTTTGGCCTATGGCGCCATCGGCTTTATTGATGATTATGCCAAGATCAAAAAGAAGCAAAATATGGGTCTGACAGCCAATCAGAAATTTTTATTGCAGGTTTTGGTGGCAATTATTTTCCTGGCTGTGGTACGGATGCAGGGAGTCTTGTCTCCTGCTTTATATATCCCCTTTGCCGATGTCAGCATAGAGCTGCCTTGGATTCTTTATCTGATCTTTGCGGCTTTTGTCATTGTAGGCGCGGTCAACGCCGTGAACCTGACCGACGGCATCGACGGCCTGGCGGCAGGTGTTACACTGCCTGTTGCCATCTTCTTTACCATCGTGGGTATGCAGTCGGAGAATCTGGCGGTGGCAGGCTTTTCCGCCGCGCTGACCGGCGCTTTGGCAGCTTTTCTGATCTACAACTTCAACCCGGCTAAGGTCTTTATGGGGGATACCGGTTCCCTGTTTTTGGGCGGCTGTGTGGTAGGTCTGGCCTTTGCCTATGATGTGCCCTTGATTTTGATTTTGGTAGGTCTTATTTATATCATAGAGACTCTGTCGGATATTATCCAGGTTACTTATTTTAAAATTTCCCATGGCAAGCGCATCTTCAAAATGGCGCCGATTCACCATCATTTTGAGATGTGCGGCTGGAGTGAAAAGAAAATCGTGCTGGTATTCGGCTCGATTACCATTTTGATGTGTATTTTGGCTTACTTCGGTATCGCGCCGAAGCTGTAGGCCCTGATTTTCGGAGGTGGCATTTTGCCTGCAAGATCCAGAAGGCTGATCCAAGAAGATTTCAGCGACTATGAAAAAAGGACCAAAAAACGAAAAAAGCTCAAATCCTGGAAGGTAAATGTGGATGGCCCGACCTTGCTGATTATTGGGCTGCTGCTGGCCTGCGGTCTGCTGGCGCTGTTTACCGCCAGTTACCCTTCCGCCTATTACAGCTCTACCATCAGTTCGCCGCTGTATTATGTATCCCATCAGGGCATGTATATGCTGGGCGGCCTGGCGGTTATGCTGTGGGCATCCCGAGTGGATTATCACAAGTGGGCCTTTTGGGGCATCCCCATTTTCGGCGTAGCCCTTATCCTTCTGATACTGGTTCTGGTTCCCAGCATCGGTAAGGAGATCAACGAGGCTAGGCGCTGGATCTATGTAGCCGGTATCAGCATTCAGCCTTCTGAAATTATGAAAACGGCGGTTATCATGACTTTTGCATGGTTTGCCTCTCAAAACACGGAGCGGCTGCGTCATGAGGCGGATTTTCATATGAAGAAAAAGAGTCGATATCTCTTTATCCGGGTGTGTCAGGGGCTTTTATATCACAAAAGCAGCAATCGCCTGATCCGATATCTGCAGGAACTGGCGATCTACAGCAAGGGGATTTTTCCCTATTTGCTGGCTTTGGCGGTGATCAGTTTCCTGCTTTCTAAGGAACCTCATCTGTCCGCCACTATCATTATCTGCGCCACCGGTTTGGGTATTTTATTTGTGGCCGGGCTGCGGATCCGGTATTTTCTGCCTTTGATTCCCTTTGTGGCCGGGGCTATGGTGCTGTATTTGATGAATAACGCCTACGCGATGACCAGAATCCGGGTTTGGCTGGATCCCTTTATTGATTACCGGGGCAAGGGCTGGCAGGCATCCCAATCCTTTATCGCCATCGGCTCCGGCGGCCTTTGGGGCCTGGGCCTGGGTCAGGGGCGGCAAAAGCAGCTGTATCTGCCTGAACCGGCCAACGATTTTATTTTTTCCGTAATCTGTGAGGAAATGGGCTTTATCGGTGCGCTGGTGGTGATTGTGCTGTTTGCGGCGCTGATCTACCGGGGCTTTCACATTGCCCGGGAATCCAAGGATACCTTTGGCTGCCTGCTGGCATGCGGCATTACCTTGAAGATCGCCCTGCAGGTGCTGGTGAACCTGTGCGTGGTTTCTGGCGTTATGCCGGTTACCGGCGCGTCCCTGCCCTTCTTCAGCTATGGCGGTTCCGCTTTGCTGATCCAGCTGTTTGAAATGGGTGTGCTTTTGAGCGTGTCCCGCAACATACGCATCAGCAGGAAAGGAGGCCGTTCCAGCCTGCCATCCGGGCAGAAAGCATTCGATACAAAAAACAAGGCAGTTAGGAAACGAGGGAGTTAAGATATGAAATTGATGATTACAGGCGGCGGGACTGGTGGTCATGTGAACCCCGGCCTTGCCATTGCGAAATATTTTCAGATGAAGCGACCGGATACGGAGATTCGTTTTGCCGGCACGAAAAAAGGCATTGAAACCAAGCTGGTGCCAAGAGAGGGTTATCAGCTGGAGACCATTGACGTACGGGGCTTCCGCCGCAGCTTAAAGCCCAAGGACTGCCTGTATAATTTGCAGGCGGCGGAAAAGGCGGTGACCTCTGTCCCCAAAGCCAAAAAGATTTTGAAAGAATTCCAGCCGGATTGTGTCATTGGCTGCGGCGGCTACGCCAGCTATCCTATGGTGGCGGCAGCCCAGAAAATGGGCATTCCTACCGTACTTTTGGAGGTCAACGCCCTGCCGGGCAAAGTGACCCAGAAGCTAGCGCCTAAGGCAGACCGAATCTTGATTTCCTTTGAGGAAACCCAGGTGCTTTTGGGAGAGCGGTCCAATATTTATCTCACCGGCGCGCCGGTGCGCAATGAGATCGTGTTTGCTAAGCGCAGCGAGGCCCGCAAAAAAATGGGCTTTACCGATGAAAAGCTGGTGGTTTCCTTCTGGGGTTCTATGGGCGCTTTGTACATGAATCGGCATATGGCGGATTTTATCGAGCTGGAGACCCGGGAGGATCAGTTTTATCATATCCACGCAACCGGTTCCTCTGCAAAAAAATGGATGCCGGAGCTGATCCGGGAAAAGGGTGTGGTCTTGGACATGCATCCCAATGTGCAGCTGCGGGAGTATATTTATGATATGGCGGATGTGCTGGCAGCGGCAGATTTGGTGATCTGCCGGGGCGGCGCCACTACCGTTGGGGAGCTTTGCTGCCTGGGCAAGCCCTCCATTATTGTGCCGTCTCCCTATGTGGCGGAAAATCATCAGGAAAAGAATGCCAGAGCCTTGGAAAGTGCCGGAGCCTGCGTTGTTATGACCGAGGCAGAATGCACCGGTCAAAAGCTGTACGATAAGACCATGGAGCTTTTGTTCCAGCCTCAGAAGCTACAGGAAATGGGCGTGTGCGCCTCTAAGCTGGCTGTATTAGACAGCGCGGAAAAGATTTATCAGGCCATTTTGGAAGCCACTCGTTAAGGTACACAATTCCCATCGTCGCTACATAGTATGATTTACCATAAATCATAGGGGACGGAGGGAATGACATGGCAGCGTATCAAATCAGCGGCGACCGTCCGCTGCAGGGGACGCTTACTTTGCAGGGGGCGAAAAACAGCGCTCTGCCCATTCTGGCGGCGACGGTGTTGGTGCCGGGGGTGAGCGTGCTGCATCATTGCCCGGTGCTTTCGGATACCCGCAACGCTTTGGATATCCTCAAGCATTTGGGCTGCCGGACAGAGCGGGAAGGGCAAACCGTGCGGATTGACGCTTCCCAGCTTACGGACAACGAAATCCCGGCGCATCTGATGGCTTCTATGCGAAGCTCCATCCTGTTTGCCGGAGCGCTGCTGAACCGCACAGGCAGCTGCCGGATCTGGAATCCAGGGGGCTGCCGCATTGGCAAACGGCCCATTGATCTGCATTTGCAGGCATTTTCCGCCTTAGGCTATGAGACCCGGGAGGAAGAAGACGGCTCCCTTTGGATCAGCCGGAAACGGCGGCAGGGCGGGGTCATTCCCTTTCCTTTCCCCAGCGTGGGGGCTACGGAAAACACCATGCTGGCGGCGGCGGGCCAGGCGGAAAAGACGGTAATCGTCCAAGCAGCTAAAGAGCCGGAGATCGTAGATCTCCAGGGCTTTCTCCGCAAGGCTGGATTGGGCGTGGAAGGGGCAGGCAGCTCTGCTTTGATTTTGCAGGGCGGCCAGGCGGCGGATGCGGAATACACCATTATGCCGGATCGGATCTGCGGGGAGACCTATCTGACGGCGGCGGCAGCCGTCGGCGGCAGGCTGTTTCTGCGCCGGGCAAGGCCGGAAAACAGTCGGCAGATGCTGGATATCCTAGGCCGCAGCGGCTGTGAGATCCAGGAGAAGCCGGACGGTATTTTGCTCCAAAGCTCGGGTAAACTCAAGCATGCCGGTATGGTGCGCACCGGTCCGTATCCTGGGTTTTCCACGGATTCCGGTTCGCTGCTGACAGCGGCTTTGCTGCGGGCGCAGGGGATCACAGTGCTGGCGGAAACCATCTTTGAAAACCGCTTCCGTCATGTGGAGGAGCTGCGCCGGCTGGGGGCAGATCTTGCCATCAGCGGCAGGCTGTGCCGCATCCGGGGTGTGGAACAGCTCTATGGCGCAGAAATGACAGCTCAGGATTTGCGGGGCGGTGCAGCTTTGGTCATCGGCGCTTTGCAGGCTCAGGGGCAGAGTACAGTTTTCGGCACGGAATATATACATAGAGGATATGAGGCGTTTGCCAGCTGCCTGGCACAGCTGGGAGCGGACATCCGGGAAACAGGAGAATAATATGGCAAAAAAGAAAAAGCGCCCCTCACAGGCTTCCCGGGAAGAGGCCAGGCGCGGAGCGGAAAATCAAAGATCAGAACCGGCAAATAGGCGGGCTTCCTCAAAACAGGAGGCCGCTTATCGCCGCAAGGCTGCCCAGTTGGAGGCATCCCGAAGACAAAACCGGTCTGCGTATATGCCGCAAAAAAAACGGCCGCGCTCTCCGGGAGAGGAAGCCGTGGAGCGCAGAAGGCAGGCCAGCCGATCCCAGGATCCCAGAGTCCGGCAGATGGAGGAGGCGAAAAAGCAGCAAAGGCGGCGTAAACAGCAAAAGGCCCGCAATGCCCAGCGGCATCGAAACAAGGCCAAAAACCGGCGGCGCAATCTTTGGATTTTTCGCGTCCTGACTTGGGTTATTGTCCTGATTGCCGGTTATTTTGGCGCCACGGTATTCTTTAAAATTGACACTATTACCATAAAAGGCGAAACCCGGTATTCCCAGGAGGAGCTTTTGGATACTTTGGGCATCACAAAAGGGGACAACCTGTTTTTCATCGACCGAGAGGCTGCGAAAAAACGAATGCTGGATCAATATTTGTATTTAGAGGACATAAAGCTCAAACGTAAGCTGCCCAGTACCTTGGAGGTTCAGCTGACAGAAAGCAAAGCTTCCGCTGCAGCTCAGGCGGAGGACGGTTATTTTCTTTTGGACAAAAACGGGAAGATCCTGGAACAGGTGGAGGAAGTAGAAGCCAAAAAGTATACGCTGCTTTTCGGCCTGAATACCCAGGGGCTGAAAGCCGGGGATAAACTGACAGAAAGCGGAGATGAGCGCACGAAAACGCTGTTCCATCTGGTGGCCATGCTGGATGAAAAGGATATGTCCGCCAAGACTACTTTTATCGATGTGGAAAAGATTTCTTCTATCAATATTGGTTACGACGGTCGGTTTATTGTCAATTTTGGCACAGTGGAAAATTTAGATCAAAAAATTCGCTTTTTGAAAACCATTACCGCCGAGCGGCTAACGCCGTCAGATACCGGCTTGATCGACATCAGCGAGGTAAAGACTGCCCGATTCCGGCCGCTGAGTACCCTGACAGGGACAGAGCTGTCCCGGATGCGGAATTTTGACGGCACTAAGCGGAGCGATTCTCAAACAACAGATGGAGAAACTCATAAGGAGGAGACATCCGATACCTGATAGGAGGGTTTAGGTGAATAAGAAAGGTTCCGTGCTGGCGGTGGCAGCTGTCTGCATGTTTTTGGCGTTTTGCATTGCCTTACAATTTAAAAGTATTCTGATCAACGATCAGGTAGAAAGTACTTCTGTGGCTCGGGCAGAAGAGCTGCAAAGCCAGCTTTCCGTGGAGCAGCAGAAAAACGAATCCCTTTACGATCAGATTTTGTCCTATCAGGAGCAGGTAGAGGCTTTGACCTCTGGCTCTGATGCTCAATATGTCAGTTTGTTAAAGGAGCAGCTGGCGCAGGCTAATTTGGCGGCAGGGCTGACGGCGGTTCACGGCCCAGGGGTGGTGGTCACCTTAAAAGACAGCACCCAACAAAATAAAGACAACGTCAATGAAAATTATTTTCTCATCCATGACGAGGATATTTTGAACGTAATCAACGAGCTGCGGGATGCCGGGGCAGAGGCCCTTTCCATCAATGGGGAACGGGTATTGGCCACAACAGAATTTCGCTGCTCTGGTTCTGTCATCAGCGTCAACAACAACCGCTATGCTTCCCCTTATGTGATCCAGGCCATCGGCAGCGCGGATGATCTGTACAACGCCCTGCATATGCGCTCCGGCGTGGTGGACAGCCTGGCTCAGTGGGGCATCACGGTGGATGTAAAAAAGCAGACGGATCTGACCATTGAGGCATACAAGGGCACCGTCCATCAAAAGTATGCCAAAGCGGTAGAATAGGAGGCACTCAGCATGCGGTGGATCATTTTCGGCGTTCTGGCCGGTTTGGCGGCAGGCCTTGCCATTCCCTATAATATTCCGGCGGCCTACACCTCTTATGTGGCAATGGGACTGTTGGCGGCGTTGGATACCATTTTTGGCGGCATTGCTGCGGAGATGAAGGGGAAATTTGATACCGTTATCTTCGTTTCCGGCTTTTTCGGCAACACAGCGCTGGCTGTGGGGCTGACATTTTTAGGAAAACGACTGGGAATTGACATTTCCCTTGCGGTTATTGTGGTTTTTGGCACAAGATTATTTAATAATTTTTCATTTATGCGTCAACATCTGTTGCAAAAAAAGCCAAAAAGAGTTAAAATTAGAATCAGAAAAACGATATCGCCCGCTGTTTCCGCAGATCAGATTGACGGCAGTGCCGTGCAAAAACAGGCATCGCCGGAAACCGGTGCAGATAATAGGAATCATGAAAGCGAGATTTAAATAAAACGGAGGAAGTCAGAATGAGCTTAGAGTTTGATATGGACTATGATGAGACTGTCGTAGCGATTAAAGTAATGGGCGTTGGCGGCGGTGGAAACAATGCGGTCAATCGTATGATTACCAACGGCGTGCAGGGTGTAGAATTTGTAGCAGTAAATACAGACAAGCAGATCTTGAAATATTCCGATGCGAATTTTAAAATTCAGATCGGTGAAAAGGTAACCAAGGGCATGGGCGCCGGCGGCAACCCGGAGGTTGGCCGTAAGGCTGCGGAGGAGAGCCGGGACGATTTGACTAAGGCCCTGGAAAACACAGACATGGTATTTATCACAGCCGGCATGGGCGGCGGCACTGGTACCGGCGCGGCTCCCATCGTAGCGCAGATTGCCAAGGAACAGGGCATTCTGACCGTTGGCGTGGTAACCAGACCCTTCCATTTTGAAGGCAAAAAGCGTATGATGCAGGCCAACGCCGGCATTGAGCAGCTGAAGAAGAATGTAGACTCGATCATTGTGATCCCCAATGAAAGGCTGAAATATGTCAGCGAACAGAAGATCAGCTTTAAGAACGCATTTGAAATTGCGGACAGCGTGCTGCAGCAGGCAGTTGCCAGCATTTCCGAGCTGATTACGGTTCCCGGCTTTATCAATCTGGACTTCGCCGATGTAACTTCTGTTATGAAGGATGCAGGCTACGCTCATATGGGCGTTGGTAAGGCTGCCGGTAAGGACAAGGCTTCAGAAGCAGCTAAGATGGCTATTGAGAGCCCCTTGCTGGAAACCTCTATCAATGGCGCCAAGGGTGTTATCCTGTCTATCATCGGTTCTTCTGATGTAGGTTTGGATGAGATCGAGGCAGCTGCGGATATGGTACAGGAAGCTGCACATCCCGATGCGCATATCATCTTCGGTGCGTCCATTGATGATAATCTGGATGATGAGATTCGCGTAATCGTTATTGCAACTGGTTTTGTAGACGAACCGGAAATGCTGGAAGCAAAGTCAGATGAAAAAGTGAAGGAAAAAGGTGCGGATCCGGAGAAGAAGAAGGATCCCAATGATATTGATATTGAATCTATTCTGGATATTTTCAATCGCGGTAAGAGACATTAAAATTCTGATATCAAAGATCAAAAGCCGGCATTATGCCGGCTTTTGGTCTGCTTGGAGGAAAATGAAGAATTGGGGGCGGTTATTCCGCTCCCAATTCTTTTTCCAATTCTTTTAAAATTTTTTGATCTTCTTTCGTTTTCGCTTTAAAACCAGCAAAGAGATCCGGCCGCCGTTCCTGCGTCCGCTTGAGGGACATCTTGCGCCGCCAACGGGCAATATTGGCATGATGGCCGGAAAGCAGCACCTCCGGTACCTCCTGCTCCCGCCAGATAGCTGGCTTGGTGTACTGGGGATATTCCAGCAGGCCGTTCCAGTGGCTCTCCTCGGTAAAGCAGGCGTCATCGGAAAGGACGCCGGGCACCATCCGGCAGACCGCGTCTGCAATGGCCATAGCGGGCAGCTCACCGCCGGTGAGAACAAAATCGCCGATGGATAATTCCTCATCTACGCAGGTATCAATAAACCGCTGATCTACCCCTTCATAGTGGCCGCAGACCAGAATGATATGTTCCCGGGCCAAAAGCTCCCGGGCGATGTCCTGGTTAAAGGTGCGGCCGCCAGGACTCATCAGGATCGTGTGAACATGTTCGCCGCCGGTCAGGTACTGGTGGCACTGAAACAAAGGCTCCGCCAGCATTACCATACCCATACCGCCGCCATAAGGGGAATCATCCGCTTTGCGATGCTTTTCGTCGGCAAAATCCCGGATATTGGTGGCCCGGATTTCCACCAGGCCTGCCTTTTGTGCCCGGCCCATGATGCTTTGCCCCATGACCCCGTCGATCATTTCCGGGAACAGGGTCATAATGTCAATCTTCATCGCCGTACATCCCCGGAATGGTACAGATCGTAATAACGCCCTTTTCCACATCCACGTCCTTTAAAAATTCCCGGACCGCCGGCACCAGATACTGCTTGTCCCCGTCCTTTATGACATACACATCATTGGCCGGATTGGTCAGCACATCCTTGAGGGTTCCCATAACCCGGTCCAGCCGCTGGTCATAGACGGAAAGGCCGATGATGTCCTGAATGAATACCAGATCCTCCGGCAGCTCCACATCGTCCCGGTTCATATAGAGGATCCGCTCCCGCAGGGCAGTGGCTTTTTCTATGGTGTCAATGCCTTTTAAGCGCATAATCACACAGCCCTTGTGAACCCGGGAGGAGAGAATGGTCAAAGGGGTCTGGTCTTTGAAATATAAGACGTCAAACTGGGTCAAAACCTCGGGGGTATCGCACCAGGGCTGCACCTTGATCTCGCCGCCGATGCCATGGGTATTGACAATTTTGCCAATTTCCAGAAATTGTTTCATAGGAACCTCCAAAATATCAGTTACAAAACAAAAAGCTGCCGAATTGGCAGCTTTGAGGCAAATTTGCCCGAAAGGCTTAGTCGCAAATATCGACAGAAACCTTTTTGTTTTCGCGATTGCCGGCCGCCTTAATCAGAATGCGAATTTCTTTCGCAATACGACCGTGACGTCCGATTACTTTCCCCATATCGGGTGGTGCAACGCGAAGCTCCAGAACGAGTTCACCGTCGCGTTCCACTTCGGTCACAGAGACCGCGTCTGGTTCGCTGACAAGACACTTAGCAATGTAAGTTAATAGCTCTTTCATTCCGCTAACCTCATTCCATTAAAGCACGCCGGATTTCTTCAGGATAGAACGTACAGTATCGGTGGGCTGTGCGCCGTTCTTGATCCACTGCTGTGCTCTGTCCGCATCGATATTGATCTCAGCGGGATCTTTTAGGGGATTGTAAGTGCCGATTTCTTCGATGAAACGACCGTCACGCGGGTAACGGGAATCTGCAACAACGATACGGTAGAAAGGAGCCTTCTTAGCGCCTAATCTGCGAAGTCTGATTTTTACCATGGAATTTTCACCTCCTTAAAAATGCTTGTTTATCGTAAATTCCTTTACAGCAAAGTTAAAATGGCAATTTCATACCGCTCATACCGGGGAATTTAAAACCACCCTTTTTGCGGCCTTTCTTTTTCAGCCGTTTGCCCATGCCAGCATATTGCTTGGTCATTTTCTGCATCATTTCAAACTGCTTGAGCAGTTTGTTGACATCCTGCACCTTGAGTCCGCAGCCGGCGGCAATTCGCCGTTTGCGGCTGGCGTTGATAATAGAGGGATTTTCCCGTTCTTTGGCTGTCATAGAATAAATGATGGCTTTGGTGTGTGCCAGCGCCTTTTCATCCATCTGGGCGCCTGCCAGTGCCTGTCTGT
Source organism: uncultured Oscillospiraceae bacterium (assembly GCA_964605215.1). Taxonomy (GTDB): domain Bacteria; phylum Bacillota; class Clostridia; order Oscillospirales; family Butyricicoccaceae; genus CAZSBD01. Next base: position 12,321 of record CAZSBD010000005.1, read on the forward strand.
CTAAACCGGGCATATTGGGCATCATATCCAGCAGTTCGTCCATAGAACCCATTTTCTCCAGCTGAGAAAACTGATCCAGCAGATCATTCAGATCCAGCTTGCCGGTACGAACCTTGTCGGTTAGATCCTGCGCCTTTTTGGCATCAAAATCCTGCTGTGCCTTTTCAATCAGGGACATTACGTCGCCCATACCCAGAATACGGGAAGCCATACGATCCGGATAGAAGGGTTCAATGTTGTCCAGCTTTTCGCCGTTGCCCACAAATTTGATGGCCTTACCGGTGACAGCCTTGACAGAAAGAGCCGCGCCGCCTCGTGCATCGCCGTCCATCTTACTCATCAGGATGCCGGTGATTCCCAGAGCCTCGTCAAAGGCTTGAGCCACGTTGACGGCGTCCTGACCGGTCATAGCGTCTACCACCAGCATAATCTCGTTGGGCTTGACCTCCGCCTTGATGTTTTTCAGCTCGTTCATCAGCTCTTCATCAATGTGGAGGCGGCCAGCTGTATCCAGAAAAACCATATCATAGGCGTTTTGCGTGCCGTAGCGGATACCGTTTTTGGCGATGGTGACCGGGTCGCCCTGGCCCTCGTCATAAACCTTGATATCCAGCTGTTCCCCAACCACCTTTAACTGGTCAATGGCCGCAGGACGATAAACGTCGCAGGCAACCAGCAGCACCCGCTTGGACTGCTGCTTTTTGAACAGGCCAGCCAGTTTGGCAGCGTTGGTGGTTTTACCAGCGCCCTGCAAGCCCACCATCATAACTACGGTGGGGCCGGAAGAAGAGGTGTTGATCTTGGCATTGACGCCGCCCATCAGCTTGGTCATTTCCTCGTTGACAATCTTAATGACCTGCTGAGCTGGGTTAAGCCCATCCAGAATCTCGGCGTTCACCGCGCGCTCCGTGACGGATTTGACAAAATCCTTGGTCACCTTAAAGTTAACGTCCGCCTCCAGCAGAGCCATACGGATTTCCCGCATTGCGTCCTTGACGTCAGCCTCGGTCAGCCGACCCTGGGAACGGAGCTTTTTAAAAGCGGATGTGATTTTTTGAGAAAGGCTTTCAAATGCCATAGCAGCCTCCTGATCTTATTCGGAAAGGTTTCTCAGCAGCTTGGAAATTTCGTCGGTAAGATCCGCAATGTGAGGATCCCGGTATTTGCCATTATTGACCATACGGATCTGCTGATTGAGTTGGGTAATCCGCTGAAGATCCGCTTCAATCCGGCCATACCGGCGAACCAGAGAAAGCTTTTCCTCCATATCCCGCAGGATATGCTCCGCCCGGACGATGCTGTCCCGCACGCCCTGACGGGTAATTCCGACATTTTCCGAAATTTCTGCCAGGGAGAGATCCTCGTTGTAGTAAAGATCGAACAGCTCTTTTTGCTTGTCAGTGAGAACATCGCCATAAAAGTCAAACAAAAGGCACATTTCAAGGGTTTGATTCTTCATACAACTGCCTCCCGGAGATTTCATTGTAAAGCAATTAACCTTTACAACAAAATATGATACAGGAAAAAAATTCGTTTGTCAAGGGAAAAATCGGTGTAAAGGTTCCCCAAAATTCAGAGTTTCCAATGCAGGCTTTTTGTAAGCTCTTACCATTTTCAGAAGGGAAGGCTTATGTGGAAAAACAGTGGGTTATCCATAGTGTCCGCCAATTTGTCTGGCGGCTTTTTCTTATGTCTCCTTCGTATCTGGACTTTAGCAGGAAAAAGGGATATAATAAAGTATACTTTGCAACCAGGACAGGAGACGGTTATGAAAGAAATCTTACGGAAAATGGTAGGTAAGGGCATTCATTTTACCTGCATTACCACCAAAAAATTTAAAACCAGCTGCCTGAGCATCAATCTCATCCTGCCTTTGGGGCAGGTGGACCCGGCTTTGTATGCTGTCCTGCCCCGGGTGCTGCGGCGAGGTACTGCCCAGTATCCGGATCGGGATCGCTTGGGAATCCGGCTGGACAGCTTGTACGGCGCCCGGATTGAACCGGTGGTTCGCCGCCGGGGCGAGGCTCTGTGCGTGGGTCTGATCTCCGACGTGATCGACGAAGCCTATGCTGGCGGGGAGAAACTGGTACTGGAAACTGCTCAGCTTATGGGCCAAATGCTGCTGACCCCTTACCGGGAGGCCGGGGCCTTTTCCTCCGCCTATGTCCATGGGGAGCGGGAAAACCTGATGGATGAGATCCGAGCCAAGATCAATGACAAAAAATCCTACGCTCTTTTCCGGCTGTATGAGATCATGTGCGCCGGGGAAGCCTATGGTAAGGATATCCTGGGTACGCTGGAGCAGGCGGCGGCCATTACGCCGGAAAGACTGGAAGGGGCTTACAGCCGGATGCTGAAAACGGCGGAGATTCAGCTGTTTTATTGCGGCACGCAGCCAGCTCAGGCGGTGGAGACGGCCTTTTTATCCGCACTGGCTTCTCTGGAACGGGGAGAGATCATGCCGGTGACCACGCAGGTCATCCGTCAGGCCGGTCCGCTTAAGGAAGTGACAGAAGAAATGGATACCGTCCAAGGCAAGCTTTCTATGGGCTTTCGCACAGGCATCACAGCGGAGGAGCCGGGCTATCCTGCCTTTATGCTTTTCAACTGCGCCTTTGGGGGCAGCACCTCTTCCAAGCTGTTTTTAAATGTGCGGGAAAAGAAATCCCTGTGCTACTATGCCTCTTCCACCAGCGACAAGCTCAAGGGCCTGATGGTGGTGGCTTCCGGCATTGAAAACCGGAATTTTCAAGTGACCCGGGAGGAGATTCTGCATCAGCTTGCGGAAATGCAGAATGGCAATCTGACACCGGAAGAGCTGGTCTCTGCGCAGCGAACCTTGATTTATGCTTTCCAGGCGGCGGAGGATTCTCCGGTGGCTTTGGAGGGCTATTACCTGACAAACGGAAGCAGCCCGGCGGGTGCAGCTGGATACGGTATACTTTTTGAAGGGAGGCGCAGGCCATGGAAATACGTAAACGGCAGTATGCCGCTTTGGCGGAAGAAATGGAGCAGGTCACCCTGGCAAACGGCCTTTCCATCACCTATATTCCCAAACCGGATTTTGCCAAAACCTATGCCCTCTTTGCCGCCAATTTCGGTTCGGTGGATTCCTGCTTTACTCTGGAAGGGGAGAAGATCCGCACCCCGGACGGCGTTGCTCACTTTTTGGAGCATAAGATGTTTGAGGACGCAGACGGCAATGCTTTGCAGAAGTTTGCTCGGACCGGCGCTTCCCCAAACGCCTATACAAGCTATGGTATGACTGCTTATCATTTTTCATGCACAGACCGGTTTATGGAGAATTTGGAGATTCTGCTGAAATTTGTCTCCACCCCTTATTTTACTGATGAAAACGTGGAAAAGGAAAAAGGGATTATCGGCCAGGAGATTGGTATGATTCAGGATTCGCCTAACTGGGTGGCTTACACCAACGCCCTCAAGGGACTGTATGCCCACCACACAGTGAGAAGCAGCATCGCAGGTACGGTGGAAAGCATTGGCAGGATTGATAAAGAGCTTCTTTTCCGTTGTCATCGGGCCTTTTACGCGCCGGTTAATATGGCTTTGGTCATCTGCGGCCAGGCGGATCTGGAACAGGCGGCCAATCTGGCGGAAAGCATTCTGCCCGGAGAAAGCCTGCGGATCGCGGATCGGGATTACGGCCCGGCAGAAACCCCTTTGGCAGATCAAAGGGCGATCACGGCGGAAATGGCCGTTTCCCAGCCTATTTTTATGCTGGGCATTAAACATAAGCCCTTGCAGAAGGGGGAAAGCCGCCTGCGGCGGGAGTGCCTGGGTGAGCTGGCTTTGGAATATATATTAGGGGAATCTTCTCCTTTCTATAATAAGCTGTATGAAAGGCGACTGATTGGTGATGGCTTCGGCACGGAATATTTTATATTTCCCCAGGGGGCGGCTGTGCTGCTGGGCGGCGAAAGCCGAGATCCGGAAGGGGTGCGGGATATTTTGCTGGAGGAGCTGACAAAGCTAACAGGGCTGGACGAAGAACGGGTAGAGCGGCTGCGCCGCCGGCAATACGGCCTGACCCTGCGGCAGCTGGATGATCCTGGCAGCCTTTGCCGGGCTCAGGCGGAATGTGTTTTCGCCGGGGAGGATTTTCTGGATTATCCTCGGTATTATCAGGAAGTGACTTCGGGAGAGATTCTGCATTTTCTCCGGCAGCTGGCAGATCCGGATAAAATGACTCTGTCTGTGATTCGGCCCAAGGAATAAGGGGGAAATTATGGAACATATCGTATCCTTTCCCGGTTTGGGCTGGGAATTCACCTTGAACCGAGTAGCCTTTAACCTGTTGGGCAAGGATGTTTATTGGTATGGCATTATTATTGCCGGCGGCTTTTTGCTGGCGGCGGTGTACGCCTGTGTCCGGGCCAAGGAATTCGGCCTGAAGAGCAACGATATTTTGGATATGCTTGTGTATGCCCTGCCCATCGGTATCATTTGCGCCCGGGCCTATTATGTATTTTTCAGCTGGGATCAATATAAAGGCAATCCCCGGGAGATCATCGCCATCTGGCATGGGGGTCTGGCTATTTACGGCGGCATCATCGGCGCCGTACTGACGGTGTTTTTCTATTGCCAGTTCCGCAAGCTGCGTTTTGGCGATATGCTGGACGTAGGCGGTTTGGGGCTGATGATTGGCCAGAGCATTGGCCGTTGGGGTAATTTTATGAATGCAGAGGCCTTTGGCCGGCTGACAGATCTGCCTTGGCGGATGAATATCGGTCAGACCATTGCCGAGGCGGGAGAGATGGGCTACCATCCCACCTTTTTCTATGAATCTATGTGGAATCTGCTGGGATTTATCATCCTGCACTTTTATTCCAAAAATCGAAAATTCAGCGGAGAGGTTTTTCTTTTGTATGTGGCCTGGTATGGCATCGGCCGGTTTTTCATCGAAGGACTGCGGACAGACAGCCTGTATTTTATGGATACCGGCATCCGAATTTCTCAGTTGGTGGCCATCGGCTCTATGGCGGCGGCCCTGGCGCTGATTTTCCTGATCCGCAAAGCGGGCAGCCTGAAACGGTAAACTTTGTATTATTTTCTATGATAAAAGACGAAATAAGGAGGAGAATCTATGAGCGGGACAAGAATGGACGGCAAGGCTCTGTCAAAAAAGGTAAGAGGGCAGATCTTAGGGGAGACGCAGGCTCTGAAGGCCAAGGGTATTACACCTGGCCTGGCAGTCATCATTGTGGGAGAGGATCCGGCCTCTCAGATCTATGTACGGAACAAGGAGCGGGCTTGTGAGGAGTGCGGCTTTTACAGTGAAAAATACGCCATGCCGGCGGAGACCACAGAGGCAGAGCTGCTGGCACTCATCGACAAGCTGAACAAGGATGACAAGATCAACGGTATTTTGTGTCAGATGCCGGTACCCAAGCATATTCGGGAGCAGGCTGTCATTGATGCCATTTCTTATGAGAAGGATGTGGATGCTTTCCATCCGGTGAATGTAGGCAAAATTATGATCGGTAATTTCGATTTCTTACCCTGTACTCCGGCAGGCGTGATGGAGCTGCTGGACGAATACGGCATAGATCCCAAGGGCAAGGAATGTGTGGTGATCGGCCGCTCTAATATTGTTGGCAAGCCCCAGGCTATGCTGCTTCTCCATCGTCATGGCACTGTGACCATCTGTCACTCCCGGACACAGAATCTGGCCGAGGTCTGCCGCCGGGCAGATATTCTGGTTGCCGCTGTGGGCAAAGCAGGCTTTGTGACCGCCGATATGGTTAAGAAAGGGGCCGCCGTTATTGATGTGGGCATGAACCGGAAACCGGACGGCAAGGTAACCGGTGATGTCTGCTATGAAGAGGTGGCGGAAAAGGCGGCTTTTATCACCCCGGTACCCGGCGGTGTTGGACCTATGACCATCACAATGCTGATGAAAAACACCTTGAAAGCGGCAAAAATTCAGAATAATTTGTAAAATTTTCTGTTCTTCGTTATAGATGAATGGGAAGTATCAGAAAGACATAACTTATCACACAGACCAGATTGCAAAAGAAAATAGCGCTGGAGGCAATCCCGATTACCCAGACAGCGCAAAGATAAATCCGACAAAACAAGGATGAAAACGGCTGCAATAGAAATGCCTGAAAAGCTGTAAAATTCAGTTGACAGGGTGGAAAAAATATGCTATCCTGTTAAAAGCCGCATCGAGTAGGTTTTCATTAAGTGTGTCCGATTTTCGGCGCCGCCTACGAAAGCGTGACTCTAAAAAAGAAAGAGAGGTGCTACCCAAATGTATGCAATTTTAGTAACCGGTGGCAAGCAGTACAAAGTATCTGAAGGTGACGTAATTTACGTTGAAAAGCTGGGCGTTGAGGCTGGCGAGGAAGTAAAGTTCGACAAGATCCTGGCAATCGGCGAGGGTGCTGAACTGACTGTCGGCGCTCCTTATGTAGAGGGCGCAACTGTAACCGGTACCGTGGATAAGAACGGCAAGCAGAAGAAGGTTATGGTTTACAAGATGAAGCCGAAGAAGGGCTACAGAAGACGTCAGGGCCACAGACAGCCCTATACAAAGGTTACCATTGGCGCAATCGCTAAGGCGTAAGCCATGACAACCGTTCGTTTTCAGCGGCAAGGCAAAAGCATCCGCTCTGTGGAAGTGACCGGTCACGCAGGCTATGGACAAGCGGGAGAGGATATTGTTTGTTCCGCCGTTTCCAGTTCGCTGATGCTGACAGATACACTTCTGGAAGATGTCTGGGGAATCCCGGTAGATCAGGAAATACAGGAGGAGCCGCCCCGCATCCGTCTGGCTATGCCGGAGGGCGGGGATGCCAGAGCCCAAGATGCTTTGGCGGCTTTACAGATGCATTTGAAATCGCTGAAAGAAGAATATCCGGATTTTATTGAAGTTTTGGAGGTGTAATTACCATGCTGAAGATTAGTTTACAGTTTTTTGCTCATAAAAAGGGCGTAGGTTCTACCAAGAACGGCCGTGATTCCGAATCCAAGAGACTGGGCGTTAAGCGTGCGGATGGTCAGACAGTTCTGGCTGGCAACATCCTGGTTCGTCAGAGAGGCACCAAGATTCATCCCGGCAACAATGTAGGCATCGGTTCTGATGATACCTTGTTTGCCAAGATAACTGGCGTTGTTCGTTTCGAGCGCGTTGGTAAGGATCGCAAGAAGGTTTCCGTTTACGAAATCGAGCAGTAAATTTTGGACAGAATAATCTCGGACTTCGGTTCGAGATTTTCTTTTTATCGAGGGATTTTATGTTTATTGATGTAGCAAATATCCGGATCATTTCCGGCAAGGGAGGCGACGGCAAGGTTAGCTTCCATCGGGAAAAATATATTGCTTCCGGCGGACCGGACGGCGGCGACGGCGGCCGGGGCGGCAGCATTATCTTCCAGGTGGATGATAACATGTCCACCTTGCTGGATTTCCGGTACAAGAGAAAATATATCGCCCATGACGGAGAAAATGGCGGCAGCAAGCGTTGTAAGGGCAAGGATGCCCAGGATCTTGTGATTCAGGTGCCACGGGGTACTGTGATTAAAAATGCAGAAACCGGCCAGATCATCAAGGATCTTTCGGATAAGGAGCCTTTTGTGGCGGCTAAGGGCGGCAACGGCGGCTGGGGCAATGTGCATTTTGCCACCCCTACCAGACAGACTCCCCGTTTTGCCAAGCCGGGTCAGCCGGGTATTCAGCTGGATGTGCAGCTGGAGCTGAAGCTTTTGGCGGATGTAGGTCTGGTGGGCTTCCCCAATGTGGGAAAATCTACGCTGCTTTCTATGGTTTCCGCAGCGCGGCCCAAGATTGCAAACTATCACTTTACTACGCTGGAGCCCAATCTGGGTGTGGTTTCCGCAGCCAGCGGCGAAGCCTCCTTTGTGATGGCAGATATTCCCGGTATTATTGAAGGCGCGGCGGAAGGCGCTGGTTTGGGCCATGCCTTTCTGCGGCATATTGACCGCTGCCGCCTGATCGTCCATGTGGTAGATGTAGCTGGCAGCGAAGGCCGGGACCCCATTGAGGATTTCCAGACCATTAACAAGGAGCTGCAGGATTACAGCCCTTATCTGGCGGGACGTCCCCAGATTGTGGCGGCAAACAAGACCGATCTGTTAGGGAATGACCGGGAGCCGGTGGAACGTTTTCGGGCTTATGTAGAGGAACAGGGCTATCCCTTTGCGGAAATGTCCGCCGCCACCAATCAGGGTGTTCAGGAGCTGGTGAACATGATTTGGGAACAGCTGGACAAGCTGCCGCCCCTTAAGCGTTACGAAGCAGAATTTGTAGTGCCTGAACCCCAGGAAAAGACGGCGGAAAAGGATATCACCATTGACAAGGTGGAGGATTACTTTGTGGTTGGCGGCGCTTATGTGGAAAAGATTATGAGTTCTGTCAATACCGAAGACTATGAATCCCGGATGTATATGGATCGTATGCTGGAGAAGGCTGGTGTTTATGCCCGCCTGGCGGAAATGGGCGCCAAGGATGGCGACTTTGTGGTCATCGGCGATATGGAATTTGAATATGTGACCTAAAATAAAAGGAGACTTCACCGTCTCCTTTTATTTATCCGCAAAGAGAAATAATTCATTGGGAGTACACTCCAAAAGCTGACACAAAGCGTCAATGTTTTCATATTGAATGGATTTGGTTTGATTATTCATCATTTTCATAAAATTCTGATAGCTCATACCCATTTGCTTATAAATCCAGTATTTGGTATGTCCGGGTTTTTCCAGCAAAGCCAATGCATCCAGGAGAACCATAATTTCATCTCCAATCGAATCAAATGATTTGATTGTAAGAAGTACCTTCTGTTTGCATATAGATTATTAAATTATCTGATGAAAACGATATACAATGAAAAAATCTATATTGAGGAGAGATACAGATGAAAAAATACAAGAGATAAAAAATATGAGAAAATGAAAAGCCTGGCGGATGAAATCATTTCAATATCAGAGATATATGACAGAGGCTGCATGCAAAAAAGGAACCGGTATATGGTGGATCACAAATTTATTTATGTTATTTAAAACAAAGACATCAGGTGGAACAAAATATACAATCGATTCTTGTAAAAAGCAAGGGAAGGAAATTATAAATTTGGCAAGAAAGGACGGAATATGACCTATTCTTATTTACTATTTGATCTGGATGGCACCCTGACCGATCCGGAGGAAGGCATCACCAAATGCGTCCAGTATGCCCTGGCGGATCAGGGTATTTATGTGGAGGATCGCAAAGAGCTGCTGCCCTTTATCGGCCCCCCTCTGGATGACTCCTTTATGAAATTTTACGGTATGGATAACGCCCATGCGTGGCAAGCCATTGCCAAATACCGGGAGCGGTTTGGCCAGGTGGGCTTATTTGAAAACCGGGTATTTGACGGCATTCCGGAAATGCTGGCGCAGCTTCAGCAAGCGGGCAGGCATCTGGCGGTTGCGACCTCCAAACCTCAAATTTATACAGATCGCATTCTGGAAAAATATGAGCTGGCTCGGTATTTTGAGGTGATCGTAGGCAGTGAGCTGGACGGCAGCCGCAAGCGGAAGGCGGATATTATCCGGGAGGCTTTGCGCCGTTTCGGCAACCCGCCCCAGGAGCAGGTGCTGATGATCGGTGACCGCCATCACGATCTGGATGGCGCTAAGGCATGCGGCATAGACGGGGCCGGGGTCACCTTCGGCTATGCACCGGCAGGAGAACTGGAAGCCTGCCTGCCCGTCTTTTTAGCGCATTCTGTAGAGGAATTGGGGGAATTATTAAAAAAGGCATAAATTTGTGTGAGAAAAATTGATAAAATTTTCATGGGATGATATAATAAAAACGATTTCATAAGGGAGGAGACAACAAATGTTGACACATAAAATGACCATTGCGGGGAAGGAACGGGCACTGCCCCTATGCCCCATTTCAGATACGGTATCCATTGGTGCTTTTGTTATTTTCGGTGACGTGGAGCTGACCGTGGCCTGCGCGGAGGCGCTGCTGAAAAGAGCGCCGGAATATGATTACATTTTAACGGCGGAATCCAAGGGCATCCCTCTGGCTTACGAAATGTCCCGCCAAAGCGGCAAGCCTTATCTGCTGGCCCGCAAAGGCAAAAAGCTGTATATGACCGGTGTGTTTGAAGTGAATGTTCATTCCATCACCACGGAAAATGACCAAAAGCTGTATTTGGATACGCAGGATGCAGAAAAAATGAAAGGCAAAAAGATTCTGATTGTAGACGATGTGATTTCTACGGGAGAATCCCTTCATGCTTTGGAAGAGCTGGTTGGCAAAACCGGCGGTATCATTGCCGGACAGATGGCGATTTTGGCAGAGGGTGACGCTCAGGAGCGGGAAGATATCATTTATCTGGAAAAGCTGCCGGTGTTCCATCCGGACGGAACGGTTATGGGATAAAGCCAAACAGACAGCTACATAGCTTACCAAAAAGCAGGGGTGAGGACATGCTGTTCCCGCTCCCTTTTTGATTGTCTTGCAAGGCAATCGGCTCTTTGGTATAAAAAACGGAACCAAAGCATACACTGATTAAATGGAGCAGATTTATGGGATATTTAAAAGAAATATTTTTAACGGCGCTGATCTCTATGGTGCCGGTGATCGAGCTACGGGGCGGCGTACCCTTCGGCCTGGCTGCCGGGCTGGATGAGAAAACCGCCCTGCTGTCGGCGGTCATTGGAAATTTGATCGTTGTGCCTTTTGTGATTATATTTGCCCGTACTCTGCTGCGCTGGTTGGGCAGTAAAAACGAATGGCTGCGGCATTGGGCGGATCGGTATGAAAAAAAGGCCAGAGAACGTGCGAAGAAAATTGAAAAATACGAATTGTTGGGCCTTTATATTTTGGTAGCTATTCCTCTGCCGGGAACCGGAGCATGGACTGGCTCTGTGGTTGCAGCCCTTTTGAATCTTCGGGTTAAAAGAGCATTTCCTGTCATTGCGTTAGGTGTTATCACAGCAGGATTGCTGATGACCTTTTTGTCATTGTCTGTCATCCATGCAGCAGGCAGCATTTAGGAGAAATTTATGTGGATTATCAGATTTTAAAAGGAATACAACAGCTGCATACAGAATTTGGAGATTGGCTCATGCCTAAAATTACAGCGTTGGGGGATAAAGGCGTCTTTTGGATCTTGTTGATGGCAGTGCTTCTGCTCCTGCCCAAAACCCGGAAATGGGGATTGGCTATAGGCGGCGCCTTGATTTTAGCCGCCGTTTTGGGCAATGAAGTGCTCAAACCCTTAGTTGGGCGGCTGCGCCCTTTTCAGACCTATGCGGAATTTTTGCCTTTGCTGATTGCCGCGCCTGGCGGGTTTTCTTTTCCTTCCGGCCATACCGGGGCATCCTTTGCGGCGGCGGTGTGCCTGCTGCGTTTTGACCGGCGGTGGGGGATAGCGGCTTTGGTACTGGCGGTATTGATCGCCTTTTCCCGGATGTATCTTACCGTCCATTATCCTTCGGATATTTTAGGCGGTGTCATTTTAGGCACGGCATGCGGCTGTTTCAGCGCATGGGCTGTAAAAAGGCTTTGGCCGGAAAAAAGATAAAAAGCATCAGATGAAATAGAAAAGCCACCGCAGAAGAGTAACTCTGCGGTGGCTTTTTCGTTTCTTATTTGATTATGATCTGCTTTTTCGTGCGTGTCCATTTTTTAAATTTTCACTTGGAATGTATGCTGGCAGCGGGGACATGTTACAGAGTGCCGGCCTTTTTTCTTGGGCAGGCGGATGACAGCCTTGCATTGGGGGCACTTGCGGTAAACCCTGGTTTTCCGATCCCGGAACTTGTCCCGTGTGAGCTGGATCTCACCCAGAAAGCCGTTTCTCACCTTTAAATACTTTTGGTTTTCCAATCGCCGAGCCATAATATTCCGGGAAAAGATCCGGAACAGAGCGTAAATCAGCAGGAACCAAATGGCAATGGACAGCCAGGACCATTTGGTGATGACCTGTAAGATCAGAAGGGCAAGCAGGATATACAAGTGAAAGCGATATAATTCATCAATGCCGTAGCGGCCGATCATCCATCGGCTAAGAGCGGCTTTTAAACGCTGCATAAAAGCAAAACTCCTTTCTTTGTTATCCGGGCTTTTGAGCCGCGGATCCGCTTCTTAAAAAACCGACAGCCTAATTCTTTTTCAGCTTTTTCAGAAGAGCGGCAAGCTCATCATAAAGGACGGTCAGTTCCTGATTCCGCTTTTCTACCTCTTCCGGAGAGATGGCCAGATTTGCATGGCGGTTTTCGGAACGCTGCTGGATTCGTTTGATTTGACTGATGATCTTTTCCAGAGCTGCCTTGTCTGCCCGTTTTGGCTTCTTTTCCCGGATAAAGGACTCTGCTTCCTGTACCAGATCCTTGATGGTATAAGAGATGGTAGCCACCTTTTCCAACTGCCTGTCTTCCCGGGCATGCTGGCGGGCATGGCGAATTGCGTTTTCGATCTCTTCATCGGTCATATTGGCAGCGCCGGTGATGGTGATATGCTGTTCCTTGCCTGTGCGCTTATCCTGAGCGGAAACATTGACAATGCCATCGGCGTCAATGGAAAAGGTGACCTCGATCTGAGGGGTACCCTTCATAGCCCGGCGGATGCCGTTTAAGCGGAATTCACCCAAGGTGGTGTTGTCCCGGGCCATTTTACGCTCACCCTGGAGAACGTGAATATCCACATGGGTTTGGAAGGTAACTGAGGTGGTAAAGATCTGGCTCTTTGTCACGGGCACGGGGGTGTTTCGCTTGATAATCCGGGTAAAAACGCCGCCGTCGGTTTCGATACCCAGGGAGAGAGGGGTCACATCCCGCAGGGTCAGATCGTTCACTTCGCCGGACAAAATGCCCGCCTGGAGAGCGGCGCCCATAGCCACACACTCATCCGGGTTAATCTCATGGGAGGGGTCCTTGCCGGTATAGCGTTTAACCAGATCCTGGGCTGCCGGAATGCGGCTGGAGCCGCCTACCATC